>JBMTTG010000024.1:0-19007 GCA_049449095.1 Phycisphaerales bacterium
GGCGGCTGCGGCCGCGACATGTCGTGCACCGCGTAGCGGGGATCGGACTGGGACTGCTGCGCGACAGCGACGGCACAGACGGCGAGGATGGTCGAGAGCATCGGTGTTTTTCCTGAGGCGAAGCCGGGATGGTAATGACGGCTCCGATGCCCGTCAGGCACCGGAGCCGTCGTGCTCCATCCGAGATCACCTGCGCGCTTCAGGACCCGCTGTCGACGATGTCCCAGCCGGTCGAGGGTGCGATCGTCGGCAGGTAGCCGACGCCGCTGCGAAGCCCGGCGCCGTTCATCATCCAGACGCCGTTGGCGCCCGAGTCGTCGTTTCGCCAAAGCAGGTCGGGGATGAAGTCGTCGTTGAAGTGGCCGCGGCCACAGGCGCGCCAGCCGCTGCTGTCGGAGACCAGGTGCGGCGTGATCATGGTCGTCTGCAGGGTGCCCTGCACGATCCGCCACCATCCGGTCCGTCCGGTGGCCTGATCCCACCAGAACAGGTCGTCCGTGCCGTCGTCGTCGTAGTCCGCCGCGGTCTCGAGCATCCATGAGGTCGAGGGCGGGACCTGGCCGATCACCGAGGTGCCGCCGACGTCGTCGCCGTCCATGATCCACGCCATCACCAGGCCGGTCAGGTCGTTGAACCAGACGATGTCGTCGTCGAGGTCGCCGTCCACGTTCGCGATCGCGGCGATCCGCCATCCCGCGGTCGGATCGACGGTGCCGACGATCTTGATCTCGTAGCCGCAGTCGTCGTCGAGCTTCCAGAGTCCGACCGTGCCGCTCGGACCGTGGAACCACACCGCCTCGGGCGTGTGGTCGCCGTCGCCGGGAGCGTGATCGAACCAGCCGGCGCCGACGAAGAACCAGCCGCTCGACTGGGCCACCGTCGGGAGCATCTGCACGAGTTCGAGGGAGACGCCGCGCACCCGCCAGACGCCGTTGCGGCCGTCGTCGAGCTTCCTCCAGTAGATCGTGCTGTCGAAGCCGGGCCCCGACGGCTGCCCCGGTACGTCGTCGGCCACGATCAGCGTGAAGCCGTCGCCGGCTCCGACCGCCTGCGAGATCGTGCCTGCGGGAATCGCCAGTTCGCCGTGGGTGTTGCGGCCCCAGGCGACCACCTGACCGTTGGATCGCCGCGCGACGACGTGATGCTCGCCGGCCGCGATCGACACGAAGCTGCCCGACGGCCGACCGGACACCAGGTTGAACTCGTTGCTCCCCCACGCGGCGATCGTGCCGTCGGCGCGAAGCGCGAAGCCGGTGTGCTCCGTGCTCGCGACCGCGACGAAGTTCGTCCCGGAAGGCACCGACTGGATCCCGTGGTCGCTGCTGCCCCATGCGACGAGCGAGCCGTTGCTTCGCAGCGCCACGTTGTGGTCGTCGCCGCAGGCGATCGCGATGAAGCTCCCCGAAGGCACGTTCGCCATGCCGTCGCTCGGATCGCCCCACGCCGCGAGCGATCCATTGGTTCGGATCGCGAGGGAGTGGTCCCCCGCGGCCGCGAGGCGCGTGAACGCCCCGCTCGGCACGGTGCGTTGCCCGAGGTGGTTGCGGCCCCAACCCACGAGGGTGCCGTCGTTGCGGCGGGCGATGCCATGATTCGAACCGACCGCCACCTCGGCGAATCCGCTGCCCGAAGGCACGCCGGTCTGCCCGTGGATGGCGTCGCCCCAGGCGACCAGCGAGCCATCGGCTCGAAGCGCGACCGCGAAGCCGTCGCCGCCGGTCGCGGAGGCGATGCCGCTCGCCGGAGCGGTTCCGGAGGGGCGATCTCCGATCACCATCACGCCGCCGCCATGGGCCGGCATCGCGGCAGCCGTGGCGATCACGGCCGCGGGAATCAGGGGCAGGATCGACCGAATCGAGACATCGAGCATCGCGGCACCTCTTGGGACTGGGGCTCGTTCCGGACGCGATCCGCCTCGAAGCGGATCCGCGATCGGCGCGTGGCAATACGAGCCGTGGATCGGGCCCCGGATACGTCCTTCCTCGAATTCCGTCGAAGACGGGCGATCCGACGTCGCACTCCACTCCCGAGACGGCTCAGCCCATCCAGGCTGCGAGCAGCACCGCGAGGTCGCCGCCGTCGACCTCGCCGCTGCCGTCGAGATCGGCCGGGTTGCTCGGTGGACCGATCGAGACCGCCGCGGCGACATCGAGCCGGCCGGTGCCGAGCATGCCCTCGAATCCGGGGTTGAGGGCATCGATCGGCACGGCGGTCGAGAGCAGCAGGTCCATCACCGCATCGGAGAGATCCTCCAACGGCACCTCCGCGTTGGGCCATTCGGGATGCCGGCTTCGCACCAGCGCAGCGCCCCCCGACACGAAGGCGGTCGCGAAGCTCGTCCCGGCCCAGCCGCCGACGCCGCCGCCCGGCACCGCACCCAGCACCGAGGCCTGCGGATCGAGCCCCGCCTTGCCGCGGAACGCCACCGTGCCCGGCGCCGCGACTGCCGCGAAGCCGCCGAAGTTCGAGAAGTTCGCACGCACATCGGAGGGACTCGTCGCCACCACGCCGAACGCGCCGCCATCCGCCGCGGGGTACTCCTCGGGCGCTTCGCGATCGAGGTTGCCGATCGAGGCGACGAGCACGATGCCGGAATCGACCGCTTCGTCGACGAGGTCCTCGAGCGCGATCGAGTCGTAGGTGGTGCCGACGCTCATGTTGATGACCTGCGCGCCTCCGTCGATCGCGGCCGCGATCCCCTTCGCCATCAGATAGACGCTCGTGCGTCCTTCGGTGTCGAGGATTCGGATCGGCAGCAGCGTCGCGTCGGGCGCGACCAGCCGCACCAGGCTCGCGACGAACGTGCCGTGCCCGGCCATCTCGTCGATCAGGCCGTCGCCGTCGTTGTCGATTCCGTCCGCCGGATCGCCGATCGCGGGAAGCGCATCCACGAGATCGACCCCGGGCGCCATCGGCCCAGCGACCACCGGATGGGTCGTGTCGAGGCCGCTGTCGATCACCGCGACCATCACGCCGGCGCCGTGGGTCATCGCGTGCGCCGCGGGAAGCCCCAGCAAGTCGCGGGCGAACTGTCCGCGATACGCGTCCTGCCCGAGTCCGACGCCCGTCACCCACAGCGAATCGGTGCGGCCTTCGCCGGTCTGCGCCTCGTAGCCGAACTCCGCCCAGGTCAACGTGCCTCCGACGACCAACGCCTCGAGTGCCAGTTCGAGTTCCGGTGAAGGCTCCGGTCCTTCCGCCTCGTATCGAAGGAGATGGATCGGCCGGTTGGGGATCTGATCCGCGACCTCGAGTTTCGGAGCCAGTGGGGCGAGCGCCGCCACCACCGACTCGAGCGAGGTCCCTGGCGCCAGGCGAAGCAGGATGTCGGCGGGAATGACCGGATCGCGATCCTCGGCGGCATGCAGACTCGAGACCGCGACCGCAAGTGCCGCAACGGCCGCGAGGCCGGTGGTCGAGCTCCGAGCAGATCCAGTGCGTGCCTTCACGACGCGTCTCCAATCGCGATGAACGAGGCCCAGCGGGCCGGATGCGGATCCGCGGACTCGCGGGATCGCTGCGCCTCGGTCAACGCCGCCGCCAGCGATGGACGACGGGCCTCCCGATCGACCGTACTCCAACGACGATGCAAGTCCACCATGAGTTCGCAGGTGTCTCGATCTCCGACCGACCAGAGGCTTCCCAGGAGCCTTCGCGTGCCGCCGGCAAGGAACGCCCGAGGCAGTCCGAGGATCTCCTCCCCCGGCATGACCGCCACCGATCCGGTGTCGCAACCGCTGAGGACCACCGTCTGCGGCGTTCGCGGGAGCGCGGCGAGTTCCCGGACCGAGAGCCATCGATCGGCCAGCTTCAGTCCGCTCGCGTGCGGCGCGTCGGGCATGAACTGCCCGTGGCAGGCCAGATGCGCCACTTCGATCGCGGGATCGGCCAGCGCCTCGGCGACCGCCGACGCGGTCGCCTGCTCGCCCAGCAGAATCCGAACCTTCCGGTGGCCCTCGAGCGCCGACTCGACGGCCGCGATCTCCGCATCGATGCGGGGTGCGGCGGCATCGGCGACGCCGACGAGCAGCACCTCGCCCGGGATCGCACGGAGCCTCGAGGAATCTCCGGCCAGCCGCGCCCACGCCGAGGCGCCCGGCACGATCGAGATCGAGGTCGGTCGATCGCCCAAGGCGGCGGCGATCGCCGCGAAGGGCACCGCATGCATCGCGCCGTGCGGCGAGACGATGAGACGCGTCGCGTCGCCGATCGCATTCCGCACCGGCGCCCAGATCCACGACGCGAGCCGCTCGACGAGCGCGGTGGTGCCGACCGGGTCCACCCCGCCGCGAAGCGCCCTGCGAATGCGGAAGTGGAGCTTCGCGATGGTGTCGTCGATCGCGGCGGGATCGGCCGGAAGTTCGGTCACCTCGACCGAATCCCGATGGGCCACGAACGCGAGCATCCGTCCCGCGGCCTCGAAGTACTCGACGATCGCCTGATCCTCGGCGAGCACGCTCCGCCAGCGACGTCGATCCACCGCTTCGCTCCCCCGCTCCCCGGCCCGTCGCGGCGCAGCGTCCCCGGACCGCTCGGCGAGTCGCCGCTCGAGCGCCGTCTCGGTCCGCGCCAATTCGATCCGGAGCGGATCGATCGCGACGCTGCGGGCGTCATCGCGGGCCGCCGACGCGAGCCTCGCATGCAGCCCCTGCAGCCGCTCGCGCAGACGCACGATCTCCGCATCGCCGCCGGCGTCCTCGATCGAGGCGGGCATGGATCCAAACAGCCGCTCGAGCAGCGTGCGGCTTCGCGCCAGCTCCGCCACTTCGAAGGCCTCCTCCGCGGCACGGTCGCCTCCCGCCTCGAGCAGGCCGAGCACCAGCTCCTCGTACGCGTCGAGCCGTGCCCCGAGAAACGCGCTGCGAAGGCGATCGGCCCCGAAGGACGCGCGAGTCCGCTCGACCGCGGCGACGGCGATCCGAGCCGCGTCGACCGCCTCGGCGAGCTGGCCTTGGCGTCGGGCGAGTCGCGCCCGCAGACTGCCGCATGCGGCGATCGCGGTGGCCAGCGAGAGATCCTCGGCGGCGGCGGAAGCCCGCCGCGCCGCGGCAAGCGCCTCGGCCGTGCGACCCAGCCGTTCCAGCGCGATCGCGAGCATGTGGGTGGCCAGCACCGCATCGAATCTCGAGCCGGCGTCGCCGATCGCCCGCTCGCAGCGGCTCACGGCATCGATCGCGGCGGCGCGTTCGCCGTCGCCCGCCGACCTCGAAGCGATCCCAGCTCGGGCAACGGCCTCGATCGCGACGGCCGATGCCTCGATCGCGGTGTGCTTCGGAGCGTTCGAGGCCAGGGCCGCGAGCGCCTGCTCGTCTCTTCCGAGCGCGATGCACGCGCGAGCGATCGCCCGCGCCGCTCGTGCCGCTTCGAAGGCGAGCCCGAGACGCTCGATCCGACTTCGCGCCTCGGCGAATCGGTCGAGCGCCACCTCGACGAGACCCGAGGCCTCGAAGGCCTCGCCCTCCTCGAGAAGCAGCCTTGCCGCGTGGCCTTCCGCCTGCGACGGCATCCTCGCCCGTGCCGCGGCGAATCGCTCGAGGGCCTCTGCGAGCGCGCCCGCACGGGCGGCGAGATCGGCGAGGTTTCCTTCGGCAACCGCCCAGGCGAATCGATGGTCGACCGACTCGAAGTGCGCGATCGCACGCCCGAACGCGTGTCGCGCATCTTCGATGCGATCGAGCTGGAGGAGCGACTCGCCGCGGGTGTTCTCGATGGTTGCGGCGAGCGCGGGATCGTCCGCGAGCGCCGCGAACGCGGCATCGAGATGCCCAAGCGCCTCGTCGTGCCGCCCAACCGCCTTGAGCACGTTGCCGAGGTTGATCTCGGCACGGGCCGCGAGGGCCGGTTGGCCGAGTTCGGAGAGTTCGCCCGCGGCGGCAAGTCCCTCCGCGATCGCCTCGTCGACCCGGCCCGACTTCAGCAGCGGCTGCATCGCCGCAAGGCGGAGCCGCGCCGCCTCGACCATCGCTCCCGCCGCCAACGCCTCGTCGCGAGCCTGCCGCGCGAGCGCGGTCGCCTCCTCGAGCCGGCCGAGATACGCGGTCGCCAGCACCTCGCCTCGCGCCGACCGCGCGGCGGCCGAGGGCGAGTCGATCGAGCGAGCCAGTTCCCGGAGTCGCCCCAACCAGTTCGCGGCCGAGGCGGGATCGCCGGCCACGGCCTGCTCCGCCTCGTCGCCAAGACGAAGAAGTTCCGCCTCCCCCGAGGCGCACGAGTCGAGGTGTGCACGCTGCCCGCGTTCGTCGAGCGCTGCGAACGCCGCGATCGCGATCGGCGGATTCACGGGATCTCGAGGTCCGGCAGCACCACGGTGCCGGCCTCGCCGAGATGGACCGCGAGATCGCACCGCCCCGCCGGGGCCTCGAGGCCGAAGAAGCCGTCCTCGTCGAGGACCGCGGTCTGAAGCGCCTGTCCATCCCGAACCAGTGCGATCATCCCGAAGCGCGGCACCTCGCCGTTCCCGAAGGCGATCTGCCCGCGGATCGCGGCCCGATCGGGATCGAGCCGCATCTCGATCTCGAGATCGATCGAGAGCTCGCGATCGCGAAGCCGCGTCGAGAACGAAGCCTGACGCACCGATCCGCTGCGTCGAAGGCCCGCGAAGGCCGGCGTCGCGGCATCGTCGTGGAGGCAGGAGGCGATCGCGGCGACCGTGCGGTCCCACCAGTGGCGCACTCCCTGCTGATCGCGCCGCGGAAGCAGCGCCGCCAGCGACTTCGCGTTCATCACGACCGTCTCAGGCACGCCGCCGGGAAGCTCGGTGGACTCCGCCAGCAGCTCCGTCCGAACCAGACGAACCGTGCCGAGAAACGACCGCTCGGCCTCGTTCGCGGCGACCGCCTCGTCGCCTCGAAGCGCGGCGTCGACGAGCGTCTCGAGCCGATCGGGCGGAAGCGGCGAGGATTCGGATCGATCGGGGGAGTGGCTCATCGGGTGGTTCGCCTGGGGAAGTCGCCGGGGTCTCCGTGCGCTGGCTCGGAGGAAGAGGAGCCGCCCGCCTCGTTCCGGATACCTCGACGGCCCAGGATTTCCGCAAGCCGGCCGAGACATCGTGCCCGAGTGGGCCCGATGCTTCCGATGGGCATGTCGAGCCTCGCCGCGATCTCGGGATAGGACGGCTCGCCCGGGACCGAGAAGAGCGCCTCGAGCAGGCGCTGGCATCGACCGCCGAGCTCGACGAGCGACTCGCGGACGATCTGCCGTCGCTCGAGCGACTCGATCCCGAGCGTCCCCTCGTCGGTCGAGGACGCGAGGTCCTCCGGCAGCATCGACGGCCGCAGGCGATCGCGGCGGCGAAGCGTCTTCCAGCACTCGCGCCGCGTGGTGGTGGACAGCCACGCGACGAGCCGCTCGGCATCCCGCAGCGACTCGAGGTTCGAGATCGCCGACGCGAAGACGGTCTGATGGACGTCCTCCGCATCGGCGTCGTCGAGCCGATGCCGACGGATCACGCTCCAGACGAGTCGCGTGTACCGATCGACGAATGCGCGCCAGGCCGCCGCATCCCCCTGCAGGCAACGATCCACGAGTTCTGCAGCGTCGTCGGGCATCTCCGCGGCGGAGTGTATCGGCGGCCTCCTGCGCGCCTTGGCGCGTCGCCGCGCTCGAAGGCGGCGGGTCGCGCCCCGAGACCTCCCCGCGGAACGCAGACGCTCATTCGCCCGGAACGCCTCCGCTGAGTTCCCCCAACCGCCGCCGACACGACACAATGCGGCGATGAGCGACACCCGATACCGCAATCTCGCCCGCGTCCTCGTCCGCCACTCGACGCAGACCGAACCGGGCCAGCACATCCTCGTCGAGACCTGGGACACGCCCGAGCCGATGATCGAGGCGCTCGTCGCGGAGATCCGCGACGCAGGAGGACACGCCCATCTCGAACTTCGTTCGAGCCGCCTGATGCCGACGATCGTCGGCGGCGCCGGCGAGGACGCGATCCGGCTCTGGGGCGAGTGCGACCGCTTCCGCATGGAGCGGATGCACGGCTACATCGGGATCCGCGGCAGCGGCAACATCGCCGAGATGGCCGGCGTCGCCGACGCCGACATGAAGGCCTTCGGCCGGCTCTACCAGAAGCCGGTCCACTTCGAGCAGCGGGTCAACCACACCAACTGGGTCGTGCTGCGCTGGCCCAACCCGAGCATGGCGCAGTTGGCCGGCATGTCGACGCGGGCGTTCGAGGACTTCTACTTCGCCGCCTGCACGCTCGACTACGCCCGCATGGCCGAGGCGGTGAAGCCGCTCCAGGCCCGCATGGAGCAGGCCGACCGCGTCGAGATCAAGGGCCCCGGCGACACGAATCTCTCCTTCTCGATCAAGGGGATCCCGGTGAAGCCGTGCACGGGTGCCCGCAACATCCCCGACGGCGAGTGCTTCACCGCGCCGGTGCGGGACTCGATCGAAGGCGTCATGCACTACAACGCGCCGACGGTCTACAACGGCAAGGCCTTCGACGACGTGCGCCTCGTCTTCCGTCAGGGCAAGGTGGTCGAGGCGACCGCCGGAGGCGCGGGCACCAAGGCGCTCGAATCGATCCTCGACACCGACGAGGGCGCGCGATACGTGGGCGAGTTCGCGATCGGCTTCCACCCGCGGATCCTGCAGCCGATGCGGGACATCCTCTTCGACGAGAAGATCGCCGGCAGCTTCCACTTCACGCCCGGCCGGGCCTACGAGGACGCCGACAACGGCAACCGTTCGGAGATCCACTGGGACATGGTGGCGATCCAGCGGCCCGAGTGGGGCGGCGGCGAGATCCGGTTCGACGGCGAGACGATCCGCAAGGACGGCCTCTTCGTGCCGACGGACCTCCTCGCGCTCAACCCGGATCGCCTGGGGGCGTGAGTACGCGGATCCGCCGCTTCACGCGTTGACCCAGCCCGTCGGCAGCATGCGCCGCGTGAACGATCCGTCGGGACGCAGGTCGATCGCCGCAAAGCTCGGCTCGCAGTACTCCGGATCCGGCTTCCACCATGCGCCGCACACCGCGCCATTGTTCAGGTAGGCGATGCCGTCGATCTCGCAGGCGTCGGTCATGTGCATGTGTCCCGACACGCAGATCTTGACGCGGCCGTTCTCGCGGAAGAGCCGGTGGAGCGATCGACCGTCGAGATGCATCTCCGATCCCGCGACGCGGCCGTGGTTGCCGCGGTCGTAGTCCTGCTGCCACACGAGCGGCGTCACCGAGAGGATCGGGATGTGGCTGACGACGAGGGTCGGCAAGGTGTTCGCCGCGAGATCGGCCTCGAGCCACTCCCGCTGCGGCGCGAGGATCCGCCCGAGATAGCCGCTGCCGCCGTCGCTTGCGACCGAGTCGAGCACCACGAAGTGCCAACCCCCGAGATCGAAGCTGCGCCAACTCGACGCGAGGCCGAGTTCGTCGAGGGCCTTGCGCATGCCGTAGTCGGGCTCCTCGCCGGTCGCGCCGGACTTCTCCTTGTGCCAGCCCCACAGATCGTGGTTGCCCAGGCAGTGCTCGACCCGCACCGGGCTCGCGGCCATGAGCTCCTTGAAGATCCGCCACTGCTCGTCGGCACGGGCCTTGGTCGTCGCGAAGGAGTCGTAGATGAGATCGCCGCCGGTGAGGATGAGATCGGGCTGCGTGTCCGCCGCAGTCTGCAGCGCCTTCGCCGCCCCTTCGGGCGAGCGCCGCTCGGGGCAGACGTGCCAGTCGGTCATGTGGCAGACCCGCAACGGCTTCACGGGCGGGTCCGGCGTCGTCGAAGCCGCGGCCGCGAGCCGAGGCATCGCGAGCGAAGCGGCGCCCGCGGCGAGCGAACCCCCAAACGCGCGGCGGGAGAGCGACGTGTCGATCGGCGGATGGTCGTGCATGTCGCGGAACGTAGCCGCATCCGCATCGTTCGCGAACGCGCTTCTGCCGGGACCGGCCGCACCCCGGCGATTCAGATCGCCGGGGCCGCCATCGCGCCGCGACGGAAGAGCATCGTGTAGACCGCGCCGAGCGCCGCGATCCCGAGGGGAAGCCCGATCAGCACGTAGCCCACACAGAGGAGCAACACCGAGGCGGCCACCAGCATGCTGACCACCACGAACAGGGCCAGGAGCGACCAACCCAGCCCGCGGGTCGCCCGCCAGTTGAGGCGCAAGGCGTCCATCACGCCGATCGAGCCGAGACTCGGGTCGGCGACGATCGCCGGCATGAAGATGATTCGCACGAAGACGAGCGCTGTGGCGATCAGGCCCAGCGCCACGGCGATGATCACCGCGCTCACGATCCCCGCGCTGACCCCGGCGGCCGAGTTCAAGCCGCCCGCCGCGACCGCCAAGACGAGAAACCCGATGGTCGCGCTGAGATAGACGACGAACGTCACACCCGCCGAGATCGCCATCAGCAGCAGGTACGCCAACAGCACCTGTCCGTAGCGCCGGAAGCCGAGGAAGAGGTCCGCCACGTTGCCGCGGCCCGCGACCGCGTTCGCGCCGCACAGGGCGATGCCCGCGAACAGCGGGCCGCCGATCAGGATGTTCACGACGAAGCCGAAGCATCCGCTGCCCAGACCCATCAGCATCGTGAAGCCGTCGTCGCGGCTCGCCTCGCCCGCCGCCTGCATGATCCACTGCGGGGCGCCGATCACGGTGTAGGCCGCCAACGTCACGAGGCCGGCGAGCACGAGCGGGCCCCACTGCGACTTGACGGTCCGCACCGCGAGATCGAACGCATTGCCGAAGGAGTAGGACGCCTCGATCGGCGCGGCGAACGCGGGCGAGGCGAGGCTGGCGGCTCCCGACGGCGCGAAGGACTCCGTCGGCGGGGCGGCGCGGAAGAGCCCGGCGAGCTCGGGGTCATCCCCCGCGGCGACCCAGCGGTCGGAGCCGGCTCGCGCGACCATCGACGAGACGTTCATCGCTCCGCTCGCGGCGAGCTTCGCGAGGTGCTCGAAGGGGAACGGACCGTCAGGACGCGGCGAGTCGCCGCTCGAGTCGAGGACGTACCAGGTGAGCATCGGCAGGATCCTCCGGGGTGTCGCGGTCGGGCGGCGAGGACGCGCCCGGCCGTCGTGCCTTCGCGATCAGCCTCGGCAGTGGAGCGTGTGCATCTGCTCGAGATAGGGCTCGATGTGCGGATCTCGGCTCTCGAGGAACGACTCGTAGTCGCCGTCGAAGAGGACGCCGCCTTCGGCGAGCATCACGATGCGGGGCTTGAGGCGGCGAAGCAGTTCGGTGTCGTGCGTGACCACGACGCTCGTCCGCACCGCACCATCTCGCTCCTTCGCGAGCTTCGGCTGCGACTCGTGGGTCGCGCGGATCAACTCGTGGATCTGCCGGCACATCTCCGGATCGAGGCCGGAGGTCGGCTCGTCGTAGAGGACGAGCACCGGATCCATGACGAGCGCCCGCGCCACCGCGACCCGCTTCGCCATGCCGCCCGAGAGCGCATCGCGATCGCGATCGAGGACGAGATCGGGATCGAGCCCGACGTCGCGCAGGGCTTCGATCGCGAGCGGACGGATCTCCTCGTCGCGCATCCCCTTCACCTCGCGCGGCTCGACGGAGAGGTTCTGGAGGACCGTGCCGGTCAGGAGCGCGTTGCGCTGGAAGACCACCGCCCAGTGCTTGCGGAGCCGATCGAGACCCGACTCGTCGAGCTCGGCGAGATCGACGAGCGGCGCGGCGCCGTCGGCATCCGGATCGCTCTCGTGGTCCGCCACGAGCACGCGTCCCGAGTCGGGCCTGAAGTGCGCGGTGATGTGCTTCAAGAGCACGGTCTTCCCGCAGCCGGAGCCGCCCACGATCGCGACGAGTTCGCCGCGATCGACCGAGAGGCTCACGTCGCGAAGCACGACCTTGCCCCCGAAGGACTTCGCGAGATGGTCGACCACGATCTCGTGCGGCGCTTCGCCCGACATGCGGCGAAGCGTACGCGAAGGGCTCGCCGAGGCGGAGCCTTCGGGGGTGGGGTAGATTCGGCACATGACCATGGCCACCGCCCTGCTTCGCACGATGGCGCCCTTCCCGATCGCCGCCCTGCTCGCGGCAAGCCTCGCATCGGCGACCTCCTGCTCGTCGCCGCCGGCGGCCGAGAGCTCGCCCGTCTCGCTCGAAGGGACGCGATGGACCCTCGACTCCCTTGCCGGCGCCACCGTGACGGATCCGCGGCCGACCCTCTCCTTCGAGGAGTCCGGCCGTGCGGCCGGTAGCGCCGGCGTCAACCGCTTCGGCGGCGAGTCGTCGATCGACGGTCGATCGATCCGCCTCGGACCATTCATGGCGACGCGCATGGCGGGTCCGCCGGAGCGCATGGAACTCGAGCGCCGCTATCTCGAAGCGCTCGCCACGGCGACGCGGTGGTCGATCGTGGACGGACGACTCGAACTCGCCGACGCGGAGGTGATGCTCGCGAAGTTCGATCCGGCGACCGCCGGCATCCCGTGACCGGCCTCCGCCCTGCGAAGCGGTGCCTATCCTGACCGCCGTCGCGTCGGCGTGCATCGGGTGCTCGTGGGCGGCGAACCCGTCGCGACCTGCTTTCCCCGGCTCCAACCGGTCCCCTGAGAGGAATCCTCGGACGTGGCGATCGTCCTGGCGTTGTCGGCAACCTTCGCGGTCTCGATCGTCGCGCCGTGGGCGACGCGAGGGCTCGGACGCCTCGCCGGCTGGGGACTCGCGATCGTTCCCGCGACGATCGCCGCGTGGCTCCTGACGATCGCTCCTTCGGTGGTCGGCGGCGATCCGGTCCGCGCGCGGATCGAGTGGGCGCCGAGCCTGGGGCTCGATCTCTCCTTCGCGATCGACGGTCTCGGGCTGCTCTTCGGCCTGCTCATCGCCGGAGTCGGTTCGCTCGTCCTGATCTACGCGCGTGGCTATCTCGGCCCGCATCCCGGCACGCCGCGGCTGCTTGCGTTCCTGCTCCTCTTCATGGGCTCGATGCTCGGCGTCGTGTGGAGCGAGAACCTGCTCGGGCTCTTCGTCTTCTGGGAACTGACGAGCGTCAGCAGCTACCTGCTCATCGGCTTCGACCATGAACGCCCCGCCGCGCGCAAGGCGGCGCTCCAGGCGCTGCTCGTCACCGGCGGCGGCGGGCTGTGCCTGCTGCTGGCGGTGATCCTGCTCGGGATCGCCGGCGGCTCGTACGAACTCCCGGCGCTCCTCGAGAACCGCGACGCGGTGCTGGCGAGCCCGCTGCTCACGGCGATCGTCGTGCTGGTCTGCCTCGGGGCGTTCACGAAGTCGGCGCAGTTCCCGTTCCATTTCTGGCTTCCCGGCGCGATGGAGGCCCCGACGCCCGTCAGCGCGTACCTCCACAGCTCGACGATGGTGAAGGCGGGGATCTTCCTCCTCGCGAAGCTCTCGCCGCTGCTCGCGACGGCCCCGCTCTGGGCGCCGCTGCTCACGAGCTTCGGCGCGGCGACGATGGTGATCGGCGCCGCCCTGGCCTTCCGGCAGACCTACCTCAAGAAGCTCCTCGCCTACTCGACCGTCTCCTCGCTCGGCCTGATCGTGATGGCGCTCGGGATCGGCACCGAGGCGGCGCTGGTCGCCGCGTTCGCCTATCTGCTCGCCCACGCCTGCTTCAAGGGCTCGCTCTTCATGGTCGCCGGCGCGATCGACCACGGCACCGGCGAGCGCGATGCGGAGCGCCTCGGCGGGCTTCGCGGCGCGATGCCGGCGCTCTTCGCGGCGAGCCTTCTCGCAGCGCTCTCGATGGCGGGGCTGCCACCGCTGCTCGGCTTCATCGGCAAGGAACTGGTGCTCGAGTCCGCGCTGCACGCACCGATCGCGGCGGCCTGGCTCGTCGGCGCGGTCGTGCTGGCCGCGGCCCTCACCGTCGCCGTCGCGTGGCTCTCGGGCGTCAAGCCCTTCACGGGCCCGCTGCTCGAGACTCCGGAGGCACCGCACGCGCCGCCGCCGTCGCTGCTCCTTGGGCCGGCGCTGCTCGCGGTGCTCGGCCTGGCCTTCGCGATCGTGCCCTCGGTCTCCGCGACGCCGCTCGTCGCCGCCGCCTCGACCGCGGCGGCGGGTGAACCGATCGCCGCGAAGCTCGCGCTCTGGCACGGGCTCACACCGGCACTGGGACTCTCGGCGCTCGCGATCGCGCTCGGGATCGCCTGCATCGCCTGGCGGTCGCCGCTGCGGAGGCTCGTCGGCCTCGGCGGAGCTCTCGATCGTTTCGGTCCGCAGGCCGCCTACGACGCGACGCTCGCCGGGATCGTCTCGCTCGCATCGGGCCAGACCCGCGTCATGCAGAGCGGACAGCTCCGCTCGTACGTCTTCATCACCGTCGGCACCGCGGTCGGCCTCGTGGGATCGGCGCTCGTCGCCCGCGAGGCGATCTCCTTCGATCGCATGCCGCTCGACGTGCGATGGCACGAGCTCCTGATCGGGGCGATCATCGCGGCGGCGGCGATCGCGACGACGCTCGCGAAGACGCGCCTGGCGGCGATCGCCTTCCTCGGCCTCGCCGGCTACGGCGTCGCGGTGATGTTCGTCATGTTCGGCGGGCCCGACCTCGCGATGACCCAGCTCGCGGTCGAGACGCTCACCGTCGTCATCTTCGTCCTGATCTTCCGAAGGCTCCCGGAGTTCCGCACGATCTCGACCCGCCTGCAGCGCACCGCCGACGCCTTCATGGCGATCGCGGCGGGGCTGCTGGTGAGCGTGCTCGCGCTCCTCGCGGCCCGCTCGACGCCCGACGGCGCGCTCGCCCGCTGGTTCGGCGAGCAGAGCTACCTCGAGGGCCACGGGCGCAACGTCGTCAACGTGATCCTCGTCGACTTCCGCGCGATCGACACCCTCGGCGAGATCACCGTGCTCGCGATCGCCGCGATCGGCGTGCTGGCGCTGCTGCGGCCCGCCAGCATGCAGGGAAGGAGGCGACCGCGATGAAGTCGACGATCCTCCGCACCGCGACCCGCTTCCTCCTGCCGCTGCTCCTGCTCTTCGCCCTCGTGATCTTCCTGCAGGGACACAACAAGCCCGGCGGCGGCTTCATCGGCGGCCTCGTCGCCGCCGCGGCCTTCTCGCTCCATGCGCTCGCCTTCGATGCCCGCGAGACGCGGCGCATGCTCGTGGTCGACTTGCGCACGCTGATCGGCGCCGGCCTGCTCGTCGCCCTCGCGAGTGCGGTCCTGCCGCTCTTCCTCGGGAAGCCGTTCTTCAAGGGGCTCTGGACCACCGTCGAGATCGGCGGCAACGAACTCCATCTCGGCACGCCGCTGCTCTTCGACCTCGGCGTCTTCCTGCTCGTCGTGGGCGTGGCGATGCTGATGGTGCTCACCCTGCTCGAGCCGGCAGGCCGCCGCGCCGGAGGCTCGGCATGAACCTCCTCTTCGCCGCGATCGCGGGCATCCTCTTCGCCTGCGGCATCTATCTCATGCTGCGGCGAAGCATCATGCGCCTCGTGATGGGGCTCGCCCTCGTCGGGCACGCGGCGAACCTCGTGATCTTCACCTCCGCCGGGCTCGTGCGCACCGGCCCGGCGATCATCCCGCCCGGCGAGCAGACGCTGCCGGCGACCGCGGCCGATCCGGTGCCGCAGGCGCTCGTCCTCACCGCGATCGTCATCTCCTTCGGCGTGATCGCCTTCGCGGTCGTCCTCGTCAGCCGCGTCTGGGCGGTGGCGGGCACCGACGACACGTCGGCCTTCTCCGAGCAGGAACCGGAGGCCACGCCGTGATCGCCGAAGCCCTGCTGTCGGCGCTGCCGGTGCTGCCGATCGTGATCCCGCTCGCGACCGCGGCGCTGTCGCTTCTCTTCTGGCGAAGCCTCGCGGCGCAACGGGTCCTCGGATTCCTCGGCGCTGCGGGCCTGCTCGCCGCGGCGATCGCGCTCCTCGTCGAGGTCGACCGCGACGGGATCCGCGTGCTGCAGGCGGGCGGCTGGGAGGCGCCCTTCGGGATCAGCTTCGTGGTCGATCGCTTCAGCGCGATCATGACCGTGCTCGCCGGGATCGTCGGCCTCGCGACCTTCGCCTACTCGCCGGGCAGCGTCGAGGGACGCCGGCAGCGGCTCCTCTACTACCCGCTGCTGAGCGTGCTGCTCGCGGGCGTCTGCGGCGCGTTCCTCACCGGCGACCTCTTCAACCTCTACGTGTGGTTCGAGGTGCTCCTGATGAGCTCCTTCGTGCTGCTCGCGCTCGGCGGCACGCCGCTCCAGATCGAGGGCGCGATCAAGTACGTCACCCTCAACCTGCTCTCCTCGGCGCTCTTCCTGATCGCGGCGGGACTCGTCTACGGATCGCTCGGCACCCTCAACATGGCCGACATCGCGATGAAGGTCCGTGCGGGCGAGCATCCCGACGCGATGACCGCGGTGTCGGTGCTGCTCATGACCGCCTTCGCGATCAAGGCCGCGGCGTTCCCGCTCTTCTTCTGGCTCCCGGCCTCCTACCACACGCCGCCCTTCGCGGTCTCGGCGATCTTCGCGGGGCTCCTCACCAAGGTCGGCGTCTACGCGATGGTCCGCGCGTTCACCACGATGTTCGTCCAGGACGTCGCCTTCACCCACACCATCCTGCTCGTCGGGGCCGGGCTCACGATGGTGGTCGGCGTGCTCGGCGCCGCGGCGCAGCAGGAGTTCCGTCGCGTGCTCTCCTTCCACATCGTGAGCCAGATCGGCTACATGCTGATGGGGCTTGCGCTCTTCACGCCGCTGGCGATCGCGGGCACGGTCTTCTACGTGATCCACCACATCGTGGTGAAGGCGAACCTCTTCCTCGTCGCGGGGCTTGCCCATGGCCTCCGCGGGACCTCGAGCCTCAAGGTGCCCGGGCGGATCTCGCTCTACCGATCCGCGCCGCTGGTCTGCGCGGTGTTCCTGATCGCGGCGCTCTCGCTTGCCGGCGTGCCGCCGCTCTCGGGCTTCTTCGCGAAGTTCGTGTTGCTCGAGGCCGGCGCCGAGGACCGCTCGTGGGCGATCGTCGCGGTCGCCGCCGCGGTCGGGCTGCTCACCCTCTTCTCCATGACGAAGATCTGGGCGGAGGCCTTCTGGAAGGGACCCTCCGACGACGCGCCGCCGCCCTTCCCGATCTCCGAGGCGAGCGGCCGCGAGGACCTGCCGCCGAGCCGAACCATGGTCGCGACGACGATCGCGCTCGCGTCGCTCACCGTCGCGATCGGCGTGTTCGCCGGCCCGGTCTTCGAGCTCGCGGAGCGGACCTCCGCGGAACTCCTCGATGCCGACGGCTACATCCGGGCCGTGCTCGGCGAAGGCGCCGCGGCGAAGGGAGGCCCGGCGTGAGCCTCGTCGTCTGGAACTTCGTGCTCGCGCTGGTGTGGGCGGCGACCACGGAGGAGTTCACCGCGTTCAACTTCGGCGTGGGCATGGTGATCGGCTTCGGCCTGCTCTTCGCGGTGCGAGGCGTGCTCGGATCGGGGGCCTACTTCCGGGATCTGCGGGAGATCGTCGAACTCGTCCTCTACTTCGTGTGGGAGCTCGTCCTCTCGAACTTCCGCATGGCGCGGTACACCCTCTCCCCGCTCGATCGGCTGAAGCCGGGGATCGTCGCGGTGCCGCTCGAACCGATGAGCGATCTCGAGCTCACCGTGCTGACGAACCTGATCACGCTGACGCCCGGCACGCTCAGCCTCGACGTCTCCGCGGACCACCGGACCCTCTACGTGCACGTCATGGACGTCGAGGATCCCGACGCGGTGCGGCGCGAGATCAAGGAAGGCTTCGAGCGGAAGGTCCTCAAGGCCCTGAGGAGCGATCCATGACGGGCCTTCCGACGCTGCTCGCCACGCCTCCCGCCGCGGCCGCCCGGGGCGGTGCGGAACTCTTCCTCGACGGTTCGCTGCTCGCCGCGGGTCTCATGCTCGGCATCTCGATCCTGCTCATCGCGATCCGGCTGCTCCGGGGACCGTCGCTTCCCGATCGCGTGATCGCCCTCGACCTCCTCGGCACGATCGCCGCCGGCGCGGTGGGCATCTTCGCGATCGAGCGCGAGGAGCCGGTGATCCTCTACGTCGCGATCCTGCTCGCGCTGCTGCTCTTCGTGGGCACCGTGGCGTTCGCCTTCTATCTCGAGCGCGGCGCTGCGGCGCGGGCCTCGGCGACGGGTCCGACGGAGGAGGCCCCATGAGCACCATCGCGCCGATCGCGACCGGACTCCTCATGCTGCTCGGCGGAGCCTTCTGCCTGCTCGGCGCGGTCGGGCTGATCCGCATGCCCGACGTCTACACCCGCCTGCAGGCGGCGACCAAGACCGGCACCCTCGGCGTGGGCTGCCTGATGCTCGGGATCGCGATCCACTTCGGCGATCTCGGCATCTCGGTGCGGGCACTCCTCGTCATCGCCTTCCTCTTCCTCACCGCGCCCGTCGCGGGGCACGTGATCGCCCGCGCGGCGTATCTCGTGCGGACCCCGGCCTGGAGCCGCACCGGGATCGACGAGTGGCGAGACGCGACGCGCGGGTCGGACGCCGCCGAGCCGCGCGATCCGCGAACTCGCGGATCCTGAACCTCGAAGGCCGTGGATCGGCGATCATCCAGGGATCCTTGGAGCCTTCCAATGCAGCGCACCCTGGTCGTCCTCCACGTCGTCCTCGCCTCGTTCTACCTTCCGATGGGCGTGATGTATGCGATCACCGGCGGGCTCTACGGGCTCGGCATCAAGGGCGGCTACGAGACCGTCGAGACGAGCGTCGCCATGGACGCTCCGGTCGCGAAGGAGCTCTCGCAGCTCGTCGCGATCGCGGAGGAGGCGCTTCGCGACCGCGGCCTCGCCGATCCGACCGGCTCCGCCGGCATCAAGAGCTCCGGGACGTCCTTCCATCTCGAGTGGACCGGCACCGAACGCGACGTCGAGGTGCATCCGACCGAGGACCCGATGGTCGCCAAGGTCCGCATCAAGGACACCTCCGCGTACCGTCGGCTCGTGCAGCTCCACAAGGCCAAGGGCGGCGAGCTCTTCAAGTGGTTCGCGGCGACGTGGATGGCGGGCCTCGTCGCGCTCTTCGTGACCGGCGGACTGATGGCCTACGCACGCAAGCCGTTCCGGCGCCTCGCCCTCGTCGCGAGCCTGCTCGGCGTCGCGGCGTTCCTCGTGCTTGC
>JBMTTG010000025.1:0-18600 GCA_049449095.1 Phycisphaerales bacterium
ATCGACCCGCGGGGGCCGGAGCAAGGCGTCTACCGCGTACTGCGCGGCGGCGGCGAGTTTCCTCGGTCCCGTGCGGCTCGTCGCGGCGGTCGGGGGCGACTGGCCACAGGAGCATCGACGCTCGCTCGAGGAGTTCCGAGGCGTGTGCACGAAGGGGCTCGAGGTGCGGACCGGCAGCCGCACGTTCGCGTGGGGCGGTCGCTACTTCGAGAACCTGAACCGCCGCGAGACGCTCTTCACCGAACTTGGCGTGCTCGAGGAGCCGCCGCCGGCGGTGCCTGCCGACTACGCCGACAGCGAGTTCGTCTTCCTCGCGAACTCGCATCCCGCGGTGCAGCGGACCTTCCTCCAGGGCTTCCCGAAGCGCCGCCTCGCCGTCGCCGACACGATGGACCTCTGGATCAACATCGCCCGCGAGGATCTGCGGGCGCTGCTTCGCGAGATCGACGGCGTCATCCTCAACGACTCCGAGGCGACGCTGCTGACGGAGATCCCCAACGCGATCTCCGCCGCCATGGCGATCGTCGAGATGGGGCCGTCGTTCGTGGTCGTGAAGAAGGGCGAGCACGGAGCGGTGCTCGTCCATCGCGATGGCGTCGCGACGGTGCCCGCGTTCCCCTCCCCGACCGAGCGGGTCGTCGATCCGACGGGCGCGGGCGACACCTTCGCCGGTGGCATGATGGGCTTTGTCGCTTCCGCAGGCGACACCGGCCTCGCCACGCTGCAGGCAGGCCTCTCGTGGGGCACGATCCTCGCGAGCTTCACCATCGAATCGTTCGGGCTCGACGGCCTGCGCCGGATCTCCCGCCCGGAGATCGACGAGAGGCTCGAGCACTTCCGCCGTGTGGCCCGCATCGGCTGATGGCGACGCGTCGGGATCGCGCTCCTGCGGCTTCCCTCGCGTCGGAGGAACTCCTTCCATGATCGCTTCGCCGTTCCGCGTCGCCCGCCGTGCCTCGACGGCGGGCCGTCTCGCATCCGTCGCCGTCGTCTCGCTGTGGTTCTCCCCGCCGCCGGTCATGGCCGAGACCGCCGATGGCTTCGATTCGCTTCCCGGGGCCGAGCGGTATCGGCTCGTGCAGAGCCGGCTTCGGCAGATCGGTCGAGGGGGAACGGTGGGGGCGGTGCGGTTCGACGAGGAGTCGGCGCGCGTCTTCTTCAAGCAAGGCGACACCTGGATGGCGGTGCCGTGGGATGGCGGGGAGATCGTGGAGGTCGAGGAGGCCGACGTGCCGGAAGCCGCGCCGCGCGAGGATCGCCGCGGCGGGCGGCGGGCGGCGCGGGGGCGGCAGGCGACCCGCGAGATCTCGCCGGACGGGCGGCTCGTCGCGGTGCATCGCGAGCACAACGTCCTCATCACGCAGGCCGACGGCTCCAACGAGCAAGCGGTCACCACCGACGGCACGCCCGAGATCCGGTACGGCCGCGCGTCGTGGGTCTACGGCGAGGAGCTCGATCAGGACACCGCGATGTGGTGGTCGCCCGATTCGAAGTACCTCGCCTTCTACCGCTTCGACGACTCGCTCGTGCCGAAGTACTTCCTGCTCTCCGGGCTCACCGGGCTGCGCACCGAGGTGATGAGCGAGCACTACCCGAAGCCCGGCGATCCGAATCCGATCGCAGGCCTTCGCGTGCACGACCTCTCGAGCGGACGCACCGTCGAGGTCGACACCGGCGAGGAACCGGACGTCTACATCTACAACGTCTCGTTCAGCCCCGACGGCCGCGAGCTGCTCTTCTTCCGCCTGAACCGGCGGCAGGATGTGCTCGAGCTGCTCGCCGCGGATCCGGCCACCGGCGAGAGCCGGGTGGTGCTCGTCGAGACGCAGCCTGCATGGCAGGCGCATCGACCGCTCATGCGCTTCCTGCGGGATGGACGCCGCTTCATCTGGGAGAGCGAGCGAAGCGGCTATGCGCAGTACGAGCTGTGCGACCTCTCCGACGGAACGCGGATCGAACTCACCTCGGGCGGCTTCCCGGTCGAGTCGATCGTGGGGATCGACGAGGACCGCGGCACGATGCACTTCACCGCGCGTTGCGGGGAGATGGCGCTCGATCCGCAGCTGTGCGTGGTCAACCTCGACGGCACCGGGCAGCGGCGGCTCACGCCAGGCGACGCGACCTACGGCGACTTCCGGATCGCGCCGGGCGGGACGCGGTTCGTCGCGAGCGACCAGACCATCTCGCAGCCGCCCCGAACGTGCCTCTACGACGCCGACGGGACGCGCCTCGCGGTGCTCGCCGAGGGCGAGGACGAACTCGCGGACTCGCTCGGCCTGACGGCGCCGGAACTCTTCACGGTGCTCGCCGCCGACGGCGAGACCGAGCTCCACGGTTCGCTGCACTTCCCCTCGAACTTCGATCCGGATCGCTCGTGGCCGCTGCTCGTCGAGGTCTACGGCGGCCCGACGGTGGCGACGGTCTCCAACCGATTCCGCGCGGCGGAGCCCGGATGCGAACTTGGCTTCGTGATCGCTCGCATCGACAATCGCGGCACGCCGGGCCGCGGCAAGGCGTTCGAGACCGCGACCTACCTCAAGCTTGGTCAGGTCGACATCGACGATCAGGCGGCGGCGGTCAGGCAGCTCTGCGAGGAGCGCGACTACCTCGATCCCGAGCGGGTGGGCATCGCGGGCTTCTCCTACGGCGGCAGCATGGCGGCGTGGGCGCTGCTGCGGCATCCGGAGGTCTTCGCGGCCGGCTTCTCCGGCGCGCCGGTCACGGACTGGCGCAACTACGACACGATCTACACCGAGCGCTACATGCGCCTGCCGTCGGAGAACCCCGAGGGCTACGAGGCGAGTTCGGCGGTGAAGCAGGCGGGCAACCTTCGCGGTCGCCTGATGCTCGTGCACGGCATGGTCGACGACAACGTGCATCCGGCGAACGCGTGGCAGCTCGCCTCGGCGCTGCAGTCGCTCGACATCCCGTTCGAGATGATGTTCTTCCCCGACAGTGCGCATGGGATCGGCAGTCCCTCGATGCAGCGGATCCGCTGGTCCTTCCTGCAGGACGCGCTCGGCGCGACGCCGACGGAGGAGTGATCCCAGGCGGGGACGCTCGGCGTCGGCGCACGAAAAAACCCCGCCGAAGCGGGGCTTGATTCGAGCATGCACGCGATCGCGTGCGCCGATCGGGCATCGTCAGGCGACGATGTCCTTGAGCGCCTTGGTCGCGAGGATCTTCACCTTGCGGCTCGCGGGCTTCGCCTTGAAGGTCATCTCCTCGCCGGTGAAGGGGTTGATGCCCTTGCGAGCCTTGGTGGCGGGCTTGTTGACGACCTTGATGGTCATCAGGCCGCCGACCTTGAAGACGGTGCCACCGGCGCGCTTGCCGATGTCCTTCTTGATCTCGACGCCGAGCTGCTCGAAGACCGACGCGACCTGGCGGCGGGTGAGCTCGGTCTTCTCGGCGATCGCCGTGAAGAGCTCGGACTTGGTGCGGGGCTTGCCAGCGGTGGACTTCGCGGCGGGGCGCTTCTTGTTCTTGGCGGCAACCTTGGTGGCCATCTCGTGCATCCTTTCGGGTCGGAGCGAATCCGTTCGTCGTTCGAGTCGACCACCGTGGCCGACCGACGGCGGGAAGGTACTGCTCCGCCGTCCCGTCGCCAAGTCGTTCCGACCGGGAAAATCAGGGTTTTTGGAGACCCTCGTCTCGCGTGTCCCTGCGATTCCCGAGGGGGACGCGAGGTGCCGATGTCAGCGAGCGTTGGCGGACGCGGGCCGGACCGCCGGTCGCCCAACCGACAGGTACACGAACCCGAGGTCCTCCATCTGCTGGCGCCGGTAGAGGTTCCGGCCGTCGAAGACGAGGGGGGCGGCGAGACGCCTGGAAATCTCGGGGAAATCGGGGGTTCGGAACTCGTTCCACTCGGTGCAGATCACGAGGGCATCGGCGCCTTCGAGGACCTCGTACATGTCGTCCACCCGAGTGGCCTCGGGCAGTTCGCTCGCGAGGTTCTCCAGCGCGACCGGGTCGAAGGCGCGAACCGCCGCGCCCGCCGCGAGGGCCTTGCGCATCAGGGTGAGCGAGGGAGCCTCGCGGATGTCGTCGGTGCGGGGCTTGAAGGCGACGCCCCAGAAGGCGAGGGTCTTGCCGGCGAGATCGCCGCCGAACTCCTGCTCGATCTTCTCCCAGAAGAGCAGCCGCTGCCGCTGGTTGACCTCGTGGACCGCCTCGTTCAGGCGGCAGGGGAAGCCGGCCTCGCGTCCCATCGAGGCGACCGCGAGGGTGTCCTTGGGGAAGCACGAGCCGCCGTAGCCGAGGCCCGGGTAGAGGAACTGGTTGCCGATCCGCCGGTCGGCGCACATGCCTTCGCGGACCGCGGTGATGTTGGCGCCGTAGTGCTCGCAGAGCGTCGCGATCTCGTTCACGAAGGAGATCTTGCAGGCGAGCATCGCATTCGAGGCGTACTTCACCATCTCCGCGGAGCGGACATCCATGATCAGGATCGGGTGCCCCTGCCGCACGAACGGCTCGTAGAGGTCCCGCATGAGCTGCGCCGCCGCCTCGTCCTCGACGCCGCAGACGACGCGATCGGGCTTCATGAAGTCGTTGATCGCATCGCCTTCCTTGAGGAACTCCGGGTTGTCGGCGATGTGGAAGGGGACCTTCGTCCGGCTGCGGATGAGGTCGCGGACCTTGTGGCTCGTGCCCACCGGCACGGTGCTCTTGACCACGACGGTCTTGGGGGCCTGGCCCGGGCCGAGGCGATCGAGCGCCGCGGCGATGTCCTCCGCGACCTTGAGCACGTACTTGAGGTCCGCCGAGCCGTCCTCGTCGCTCGGCGTGCCGACGCAGATGAAGATCGCGTCGGCATCGTCGTAGGCGGTCTCGCGGTCGGTCGAGAAGTGGAGACGTCCCGACTTGCGGTTTCGGGCGATGAGGTCGTCGAGCCCGGGCTCGTAGATCGGGCTCTTGCCCGCCTCGAGCATCGCGATCTTGCGGGCGTCGGTGTCGAGGCAGGTCACCTCGTTGCCGGTCTCGGCGAAGCAGACTCCGGTGACGAGTCCGACGTACCCGGTGCCGACCATGGTGAGCTTCATCGCGCGGTTCCTGCGGGGGCAGAGAAGGTGGACTGACTGGAGCGCCCCGCGAAGGGGCTCGGGAGGTTATCGGTGAGCGGCCGCGGGTGGTTGAGCGCGATTCGTGCCCGAAGCCTCGAAGGCGAGGAGCGTCTGCTTGATTCGCGTGCCCGCGGCACCGTCGCCCCAGGCGCCTGCGTAGCCGCCGATCGAGCCATCCGCGGCGACGACGCGATGGCAGGGAACGAGGATCGGCGCTGGATTGCGACGCATGGCCCCACCGGCGGCGCGGGCGGCGCCGGGGCGGCCGGCCAGCGCGGCCAGTTCGGCGTAGGAGCAGAGGCTCCCCGGTTTCTGGCGTCGGATCGCGTCCCAGCACGCTCGCTGGAAGGGCGTTCCGCGCGGGAGCGGCAGGTCGGCGAATCGCTCCAGGGCGCCGCCGAAGTGCCGAGCCAAGCGCGCCGCGAGCGACCACGATCTCGGCGCCGGACGAGCGTCCGCCGGCGGCAGACCAAGAACCTCGAACCCGCCGACCGGTCCTCCCGCGGCGTCGATCCCGAACCAGAATCGCCCGGCGGGCGTGTCCACATGCTCGACGCGGTCGAGACGCGTCGTGCGCGATGCAACCGGCGCCCGCGTGGTCACCGACCTCGTTCCGCCATCGCCTTCCAGCGCAGATCGATCACGATCGGCAGGTGATCGCTCGGTCCGTCGGCCGAGCCGCCTCGAGGGAGGATCGCCGCGGGATCGATCACCATGCCGTCGGCGAGATCGAGCCGCGAGTCGCTGAAGAGCAGGAAGTCGAGCTGTCCGGGCATGAACTCGCTGCCGCCGTCGCGCCAGGTGAGGTTCGCCAGGCCGTCGACGCCGTAGAGCGACGCCGCGGTCAGCGGCGAGCGATCGAGGTCGAGCCCCTCCGCGGCGAGATCGACGATGTGCGGACTGCCGACGAGGTTGAAGTCCCCTCCGATCACGATGCCGTCGATCGGCTCGCGCCGCTTCGCAGCCTCCTCCATCGCGCGGCGGATCGCCTCGCGGATCGCGAAGGCCTCCTGCTCGCGGGTCTCGTCCTCCCGGCTTCCGATCGAGCCGCAGCACTTGAGGTGCACCGAGGCGACGAGCACGCGACGGGCGCCGAACGGCACCACGCCGCCCACCACCCGCACCGGTCGCGAACCGTTCGGGAGCGCCCGCTCGACGTCGGCGAGTTCGGGGAGCGCCGCGACCTTGGGCGAAACCACCGCGACCGCGAGGCTTCCGCCGCCGAGCACCGCCCGCCAGCCGCCCGGCGTCGGCAGCCGCTCGTCGAACCACGCCTCGAGTTCCTTCGCCTTCTCGACGCCCTCGAGCTCCTGCAGCAGCACGACGTCGGGGCCGATCGCGCGGAAGACCTCCGCGAACGGCTCGGGGTTCTTGAAGAGCGCTCCGCGCTCCGCATTCCACGACATCACCCGCAGATTCGCGGGCGTGTCGTCGGCGAGCGCCTTGGACGGCCGCAGGACCTCCGCAGCCGGCGAGGCGAACGAGAAGGTCGCGATCGGCGTCTCGTCGAGCGTCTCGCCGCCGGATCCGACGGCGCGGACGAGGACTCGGGCCTCCTTGCCGAACCGGATGCCGGGCGCGGCCTCGCCATCGGCCCGATCGAACGAGCGGGGAATCCGGAGTTCGATCCAGCGCGAGGCGCTGCTTGGCGCGACGCCGATGCCGAGTTGCTGCGGGCGAGGATTGCGGCTTCGGGGCGGCAGCACCGCGATCGAGTCCTCGAGGATCTCGAGCATCGTGCCGCGTCCGGCCCGCGAGACGCCCTCGCCCCGCGGAGACCAGCGAAGCACGAGATCGGATCCCTCGAGCGAGCCGCGGGTGGAGCCGGTCGCAGGGGAGCCGTCGGCATCGATCGCGATCTCGAGCGAGGACGGTTCCGGGAGATTCTGCGGGTTCACCGGATGGGTCGCGATCTCCGCGAGGATCCAGATCGCGTCGTTCGTCTCGACGAGGCGCACCTCGCCGAGGTCGAGCATGATCCTCGCGCCGTCCGCCGGCGCCTTCGCATCGCCGCGTGGATCCGCGGCGGCGACCGGAACCTCCGCCCATTCCTGGCGGTCTCCGTCGAGGGAGAGCGGCGGCGTCAGAAGGGCGGCGGCAAGGGGCAGGAGCAGGACGAAGGGCATGGCGTAGGTCCGAGTCGAGTCGAGGAAAGACCGTGGTGTTGTAGCCTCCGATTGAACGCTCCGGTCGCCGGGAGCGGCGGTTCCTTCGAGCGAATCGCCTCGGTCCGTCGATGACCCCCGACCCTTTTGCGACCACGCCCGATCGAGCGGGCCTCGGAGCTACGATCGCCCCATGAGCCAGATTGGAACGCCCTCCGCCTCGGAATCGCCGGTCGCCCGCCTCGATGCCCTCTCCGCGGGGCTGCTCGATCGCCTCGAGCGCGACGACCCCGCGGTGGCGGGCCTGCTTGCCGCGGAGGCGGAGCGCCAGGCGTCGACCCTCGAGCTGATCGCGAGCGAGAACCACGTCTCGCACACCGTGATGCACACCGTGGGCAGTTGGCTGACCAACAAGTACGCCGAGGGCTATCCAGGCAAGCGCTACTACGGCGGCTGCGAGTTCCACGACGCGATCGAGGATCTCGCCCGCGAGCGTGCGAAGGCGCTCTTCAAGTGCGGCTACGCCAACGTGCAGCCCCACTGCGGCGCGAACGCCAACATCGCCGCATTCATGGCCCTCATGAACCCGGGCGACACCGTGCTCAGCCTGCCGATCAAGTCGGGCGGTCATCTGAGCCACGGGCTCAAGGTGAACTTCTCGGGCACCTTCTTCAAGATCGTCGACTACGACCTCGATCCGGAGACCGAGCTGCTCGACTACGACCGAATCGAGGCGCTGGCCCTCGAGCATCGCCCGAAGGTCGTGATCTGCGGCTTCTCCGCCTATCCGCGGACGATCGACTTCGCCCGCTTCCGCGCGATCGCGGACAAGGTGGGCGCGTTCCTGCTCGCCGACATCGCGCACATCGCGGGGCTCTGCGCGAGCGGCGTGCATCCCTCGCCGTTCCCGCACGCCCACGTCGTCACCACCACGACCCACAAGACGCTTCGCGGGCCGCGAGGCGGTCTGATCCTCACCGACGACGAGGAGCTTGCGAAGAAGATCGACCGCAAGGTCTTCCCCGGAAGCCAGGGCGGCCCGCTCATGCACGTCATCGGAGCCAAGGCGGTCGCCTTCGGCGAGGCGCTGCGGCCCGAGTTCACCACGTACTGCCGGCAGGTGGTTGCGAACGCCCAGGCGCTCGCGAAGGCCCTCGCCGAGCGCGGCTACCGCCTCTGCAGCGGCGGCACCGACAACCATCTGATGCTGGTGGACCTCCGGGCTCGCGATGCCGACCTCACCGGCGCGGATGCGGAGAAGTGGCTCGAGGCCGCCGGCATCGTGGTCAACAAGAACGGCATTCCCAACGACCCGCGCCCGCCGATGGTGACGAGCGGCCTTCGTCTCGGCACGCCGGCGCTCACCACCCGCGGGCTCGGCGAAGCGCAGATGGATCAGGTCGCGGAGTGGATCGACCGGGTGATGGCGGCGAAGGGCGATCCGTCCGCGACCGCGGCGGTCCGTGCGGAGATTCGCGAGTTCTGCCGCGGCTATCCGCTCTGATCGCGTCGAGCAGACCCACGCCGATCCGACGGCGGCCCCGCAGCGCCCGGTAGGATCCCTCCGTGGCGACGATCGACGCTTCGCTCCGACGCGCGGGAGGGTGCCTCGCCCGCGCCGAGGGACGCGACCTCTACCTTGCGACCGATGCGATCCTGAAGGGCGTCCTCGAGAGCGAGGTGCCGATCGGTCGTCTCGTCGGCCCGCCGAGGCCGCCCTTCCTGCCGCTCTTCCGGCGTCTCGACGAGCCCGGGGTCGAAGCCCTCTTCGATCGCCACGGATGCGAGCGCTTCGCGGTGGGCGATGCGGCCCGCGCGACCATGCTGGCGTCGCGCGCGGCGGCGGGGCGCGGCGCGGTGCTCCTTCTGAGCAACGACCAGCTCTTCTACGCGATGCCGGCGCTGCAGGCGCTCGCATCGCGCGAGAACGGACCGCTCGCGCTCGTGCTCGAGGACAATCCCGAACTGGCGCCGGCAGCCGCGCCGCGGCGGCTGATGGCGGATCTGGGCGTCCCGTGCCTCGAGCCGTCCGACGTCGAGAGCCTTCGAGACATGATCGAGATCGCGCTTCGGCTCGGCCGGGCCGCGGCGAAGCCCGTCGCAATCATCGTCGACGTGGCGAGGCTGCGCTCGCTCGACACGCTCGAGGCGCGGCCCAACCGGATCGTCGAACGCATCGACGAGGCCGCGGCGGCGCGGCGCGATCGCCGGGTTCCGCGCGGGGCCGCGGAGGTCGGCGATCCGATGCGGCTCGCGCGGCGCCTCGAACTCAACACCGCCGGCGCCATGCCGAGCCCCGGCGAGCGCGAGCCGCTGGGCCTTCTCGTCGCCGGCAACGCGCTGCAGGCGACGCGGCACCTGCTTGCGGACGTGGGGCTCGAAGGCCAGGTGCCGGTGGTCGGCCTCGGGCTCACGAGCCCGCTCGACGATGCGCTCGTGCTTCGCCTGCTGCTCCGCTGCGACTCGGTGGTGGTGCTCGAGAACCGGCCGGGCGGACTCGCGGCCTCGCTTGCCGAGATCGTCGAGCGATCGCGCAGCCGCGGCGAGTCGCCCGCCTCGCTGTGGTGGTCGTCGCTGCCCGAGGGGCTCGAGTCGCCCGCCACCGAACTCGAGGCCGGCGATGCGATCCGGCCCTCGCGTCTCGCGCGAAAGCTCCTGCACCTGCTTCATCCGATTCGGCCGACGCTGCAGGTCGGGGCGAAGCTCGCGAGCGTCCCCGAGGCGATCGCGTCGCTGCCGGTGCCGGTGCGCGGCGAGGGACTCGGCTTCGCGGGCGCGTCGGCGCGGGTGCGGGAAGCGCTTGGTGAGATCGATCGCGAACTGCGTCGCGGCAGTGACGGGCCGGTGGCGGCGATCTCGATCGACGGCGCGGAGCCTCCGGGATCGCCCGCGAAGGTCGTGCCGATCGAGATCTGGGATCGCAAGCGCTTCGCGTTCGAGGGACCGGCGGCGGTGCGGCAGGCGATGCGGGCCCGAAGCGGTCGAGTCATGATCGTCTGCGATCTCGCCGGCGAGGACGAGGTCGATGTGGCGAGGCTCGCGCGGGCCGCCGTGCCGGCCGAACCCGACGAGTCGCTCACGGTGAAGGTCTGCGATGTGCACGATCGCGCGGGGCTTCGCGAAGCGCTGCTCGAGGCGGCGCGGGCGGAACGTCTGACCGTGCGCGTCGCGCGCGACGGACCGCCGCCACGCCTCGATCCGATCGCCGCGGAGCGAGCCCTCGCCGACGTCGATCGGCTCGGGTTCGCGCCGCGCCAACGGGTGGTGTTCCTTGCCGAGAGCGCGTGCGAGCTCGGCGCGGCGAGGCCTTCGCCGCTGCACGATCCGCCGCCGGTGCGGACGCGAGGATGGATCCGCAAACTGCGGATCCAGTCGGGCGCCGCGGTGCGGTTGCGGGTGCGCCCGTTCCTCGAGCAGGTCGATGCCATTCGCTCCAAGCCGCCGGCCGGCGTGCGTGGCGACGAGGCGAGCGGGGTGCCGACGCCGAGGCCGATCCACGCCGCGCACTCGCGTTGGCGGGCGCATCTGGCCGGCTATCGAGGAGGCGTGCCGGGCGTCGCGGCGCAGATCCTCTGCGAAGCAGGACGGCTGATGGGCTATCGCGTTCGGGCGGTCTGGGATCCGACGCCGATCGGCCCCGGCCGGCGAGCGTGGGCGCAGGTGCTCTTCACCCGGGCGGGGCGCGGCGAGGAGCCGCCGCTCGAGCCTGCGATTCCGCAGGGCGAGGCCGACCTGCTGATTGGGCTCGATCCGATCGAGAGCCTGCGGGCGATCGGACCCGATCCGTGGCTTCGAGTGGCCAGCCCGGAACGGACCTCGGCGGTGGTCAATCTCGCGCCGCTCGCCGAGGGCGGTGTGCCGGCGGAGGTGCACGCGGCGCTCCCGTCGGCGGTTCGCCGCACCTGCCTCGTGGGCAGCCAGGTCGAGGATCTGCTCGGTCCCTGCCGAAACGCGTTCCTGACCGAGCGGGTGCTCGACGTGGTGCTCCTGGGCTTCGCGTACCAGCGGGGGCTCGTCCCGGTGACGCCCGAGGCGATCTTGCAGGCGCTGCGCGGTCAGGAGGATCGTGGCGTGGGCCGCTGCGTCGACGCCTTCGCCTTCGGTCGGCGCCTTGCGACGCAGGCGGCGATCGAATCGAAGCCGGCCGCGGTCGAGCCCGAGGCCGTGCCGCGGGTGATGCGGCGCATCGTGCGGAGCGCCGCGCGTCGGGGAGGTCGCGGCGGCGAGCGGATCTCGCAGGTCCTGCGCGAAGCGCTCTCCGCGATGCCGGGCCTGCTCGAGAGCGAGGCGGGGCGACGTTCCGCGGCGGAGTTCGCCGAGTGTCTCGCGGCGGCGGTGGTCTGGGGCGGTGTCGAGCATGCCGCCCGCTACGCAGAGCGGATCCGTCGCCTCTACGCGGTGGACCGAGGCGAGACCGGCCGCGAACTCACCCGTCTCGCGATTGCGCCGATCGCGGAGGCGATGCTCGTGCGCGATCTCTTCCACGTCGCGGCGATGAGCCTCTCGCCTCGGCATCTCTCGACGCTTCGCGCGACGCTGCGGGTCCGCAGCGCCCGAGGCGATCGCGTCGAGCGGCGGTTCCTCTTCCGCATCGACGCGCTGGCGTTCGGTCGGCGGATGCGCCTCGATCTGCGCACAAGCGACTGGCTGCCGATCGTGCTGGCGAAGATCTCCCGCGCGTGGCCGTGGCGTTGGCGTGGCACGCCTCGCGAACGGGCGCTTCGCGAAGCGGTGCTCTCAAGGCTCGAGCAGGCGATCGTCGAACTCGGGTCGCCCGAGGCCGACGACGCGACCTACCGCGGTTGGGTGACGGAGTTCCGGCAGATGCGGTCCGGCGACCGACGCCTTCGCGGGCCGGCGGTCATCACGCCGACGGTGTCGGCGATCCCGGAGCCGCGCCGGGCGGGGCAGCGTCCCTCGGGCTCGCCGTGATCCCGAGCCGCACCGGGGACGCGGCCTGCTCGTGGCGCAGCTGACCGCACGCCGCGGCGATGTCGCGGCCGCGGCTCGCGCGGATGTGGGTGTTGACGCCGCGCTCCCGCAGGATTCGCTGGAAGTGGAGCACGTCCTCCGTGCCCGGGCGATCGAAGGGCATGCCCTTGACCTCGTTCCATCGGATCAGATTCACGTTGCTGCGAAGCCGCTTCGCGACCGCGGCGAGTTCGCGGGCGTGCTCGGGCCGATCGTTGAAGCCGCCGAGCAGCAGGTACTCGAGGGTGATCTCGCGGCCGCTCTTGTCGAACCACTCGCTGCACGCGTCGAGGATCTCCGGGATCGACGCGAACTCGGCCCACGGAATGATCCGTCGACGCAACTCGTCGTTGGGCGCGTGCAGCGAGAGCGCCAGGTTCACCGGCAGCTCGAACTTCGCGAAGCGCCGGATCGCCGAAGGCACGCCGACGGTGGAGACGGTGATGCGCCGGGCCGAGATGCCGGCGCCCCACGGGGCGTTGAGCACGCGGATCGCGGCGGTCACGGCGGGCAGGTTCGCGAGCGGCTCGCCCATCCCCATGAAGACGACGTGGCTGATCCGCCCGACGCCCTCGAGTCGCCCGAGCCGGAAGACCTGCTCGACGATGCGCCCGGCCGGGAGGTTCCCGTCGAAGCCGAGCCCACTCGCGCAGAAGCGGCATCCCACCGGGCATCCGATCTGGCTCGAGATGCAGGCGGTGCGGCGGGCGTCGGCGGGGATCATGACGCACTCGGTGCGCTTCGACGGATCCTCGTGATCGGCCTCCGGCCATCCGAGCAGCAGCTTGCGGGTGCCGTCGCTGGCCTGCTGCGAGGCGACCTCGAGGCCTTCGAGGCCGACGAAGCGTTCGCCGAGCCAGTTCCGCTGCGGCACCGAGAGATCGGTCATGGCCGCCGGATCGAGCACCCCACGCTCCCAGACCCACTTGAGGACCTGCACGCCGAGCCGGCGCGGCCAGCCGGCTTCGACGGCGGACGCCGCAAGCGATTCCGGACTCTCGCCGAAGAGGCTTCGGCGATCCGCGTTCGATGGGAAGTGGTGATCGGTCACGGGCACGTCGGGCGGATCAGCCCGCGGCGCTCACGGTGAGGTCGACGGTTCGGACGGGAATGCCTTGCTCGGTGAGCCAACGCTCGGTGTCGCCGCCGGTGTCGACGCGGATCGTCCGGCTCGCAGGGTCGACCCCGTGCGAACGCATGACCTCCTTGAGCGTGCCGGGCAGGCCGAACTCCACCGCCTCGCGCTGGATGTCGTGCTGCTCGATCTCGGCGCCGTAGGTCTCGACGAGGTGCACCAGCAGATCCCGCACCAGATCCTCCGGCGCGCTCGCGCCCGCGGTGACGAGCAGGGTCTTCACGCCCTTCAGCCACGCGGGATCGAGCTCGGAGCGGTCGTCGATCAGCTTGGCCTTGGTGCCGAGGTTCTCCGCGATCTCGGTGAGCCGCACGCTGTTGGAGCTGTTTCGGCTTCCCACCACAAGCACCAGATCGCACTGCGGGGCCAGTGCCCGGACCGCGTTCTGGCGATTGGTGGTCGCGTAGCAGATGTCGCCGCCCGGCGGCTCCTTGATGTTGGGGAACACGGCCTTGAGGGCCTTGATGATCACCTCCGCGTCATCGAGCGAGAGGGTGGTCTGGGTGAGGTACGCGAGCGAGTTGGGGTCCTTGATGTGGAGCCGCGGAATGTCCGCGGGACTCTCCACCACCTGGATCGCGTCGGGCGCCTCGCCGCGGGTGCCGATCACCTCCTGATGGGTGGTATGCCCGATCAGGAGTATCTGGTAGCCCTTCCGCGCGTAGCGAATCGCCTCGGCGTGCACCTTGGTGACGAGCGGGCAGGTGGCGTCGACCGTCGTGAGGCCGCGGGCCTTCGCTTCGGCGCGGATCGCCGGGCTCACCCCGTGGGCGCTGAAGACGACGATCGAGCCGTCGGGGGCCTCGTCGATCGACTCGACGAAGATCACGCCACGATCGCGGAAGCGGTCCACGACGTGGCGGTTGTGGACGATCTCGTGGTAGACGCAGACGGTCTCTTCGGGGAAGAGGTCGAGCAGCTGCTCGACGACGTCGACGGCCATGTTGACGCCTGCGCAGAAGCCGCGCGGATTGACGAGCAGAACCTTCATTGGGGCGATGATAGGGGGCGTTCGAGGGTTCCGCCGCGATCCGCCGGTAGACTCTCCGCCCATGCCAGGCCAGGCCGCGGTCCCCATCCATGCCGAAGAGGCGAGCGGCGCCGACGGCGAGTGCGCCGCCTCGGCGGCGCCGCCGCGCCGACGGTCGCTGGCCGTCGAGGATCTTGCCCGCTGGATGTCGGGCGAGGCCGACTCGTCGGCGACCTCGGATCCCGCCTCGGCCATGCGGTTCGTCCACGACTGGACCCGGCGGCACGAGGAGAACTTTCCGGTGCTGTCGAGCCTCGTCCCGCCGCGGGTGCGGGACGGCTTCGCCGCGGTCTACGCGTTCTGCCGCGCCGCGGACGATCTCGGCGACGAGGCGGGCGATCCTGCGATCGCGACCGAGATGCTCGCGTGGTGGCGTGAGGATCTCGAGCGGGCGTTCGATCCGACTCGGCAGCCTCGCCATCCCGTGTTCATCGCGTTGCGGGCCGTCGCCGAACGGCATCGCCTCGAGGCGAAGCCCTTCCACGATCTGCTCGACGCCTTCGAACTCGATCAGGTGAAGCCCCGCTACGCGACGTGGGACGAGGTGGTCGCCTACTGCCGCAAGAGCGCCGATCCGGTGGGCCGGATCGTGCTTCGCCTGTTCGGCGAGCGGGAGGATCCCGAGACCCTCGCGGCGTCGGACGCGGTGTGCACCGGCCTGCAGCTGGCGAACCACTGGCAGGACATCCGGCGCGATCTCGAGGAGCGCGACCGGATCTACGTGCCGGCGGAGTCGATCTCGATCGATCGTTTCGAGGACCGCCTGCGCGAGACCGCCGCGAGGGGATTCGCCTGCGATGCGAGCTTCCTCGCCGAGAGCCGCGAGCTGGTGCGCGGGCTTGTCGAGCGCACGTGGCCGTCCTTCGAGCATGGCCGCGAACTGCTCGGCCGGATCTCGCCGGAGGCGCGTCCGGTGGTCGAACTCTTCATCGAGGGCGGCGAGGCGGTGCTGCGCCGGATCGAGTCGTGGGACTTCGAGACCGTGCTGCATCGGCCGCGGGTCGGTCGGGCGACGAAGGCGATCATGGTGGGGCGGGCGTGGATTCGCAGCCGCCTCGTGCGGCATCGGAGCGGTCGCGCATGACGGGGACCGAAGCGTCGCGCGAGATCGCGGCGAGCCACGCCGCGTGCGAGGAGATCACGCGCCGCGAGGCCGCGAACTTCTATCACGGCCTCAAGTTGACGCCGATGCCGCAGCGGCAGGGGCTCTTCGCCCTCTACGCGTGGATGCGACGGGCCGACGACATCGTCGACGACGGCGAGGGCGGCGCGGCGGCGCGAGCCGACGCGCTCGAGCGGTTCGCCGAGGAGACGCGGGCGGCCTTCGCCGGCGAACGGCCGTCCGGAGATCCGATGTGGCCCGCGTTCATCGATTCGCTGCGCCGATGGAGTCTTCCGCCCGAACCCTTCGACGACATGCTGCTCGGCCAGCGTCAGGACCTCACCCTCGCCACGCTTCCGGACTGGCCGGCGTTGCGGGAGTTCTGCCGCCGCGTGGCGTCGACGGTCGGGGTGCTGTGCGTGCGGGTGTGGGGACTCGACGAGCCGCGCGATCTCGAACTGGCGGAAGCGCGAGGGATCGCGTTCCAGCTCACGAACATCCTGCGCGACCTTCGGGAGGATCACGCGCGGGGGCGGGTGTACCTGCCGCAGGACGAACTTCGCGCCGCCGGGCTCGACCTCCCGTCGATCCTCGACTGGCGCGATCCGGCTCGATGCCGCGCGTTCGTCGCCGAGCAGGCGGCGCGGGCGCGAGCGCACTACCGCGAGAGCGCTCCCCTCGACGAGCGGCTCGAGCCGGCGTGCCGTCCGACGCTCTGGGCGATGACGCGGATCTACTCGGGAATCCTCGAGCGCATCGAGGCGGATCCCTCCCGCGTGGCCGGGACGCGTCGAGTAGGACTCAGCACCCTCCGCAAGGTCTGCATCGCGATCGAGGCGAAGCGCCTCGGGCGTCGGTGGGCCCGCTCGACGGCGCCGATCCGATGAGTGAGGCGATCGTGGTCGTCGGCGGCGGGCTTGCCGGTCTCGCGGCCGCGCTGCGGCTTGCCGAGGCGGGGCGCCGCGTCGAAGTGCTCGAGACGCGTCCGCGTCTCGGCGGAAGGGCGACCTCCTTCGAGGATCCCCGCAGCGGGCGCATCCTCGACAACTGCCAGCACGTCGTGCTCGGGTGCTGCACCAACCTGCTCGACTTCTACGAGCGGATCGGCGTGCTCGACGAGATCGAGTGGCATCGCACGTTCTTCTGGGCGAACCCGCCGCACGAGCCCGATCGGCTCTCGATGGCGCCGCTGCCGGCGCCGCTGCATCTCTCGCCAAGCTTCCTGCGGCAGCGGCGGATCTCGCTGGCCGAGAAGGCCCGGCTTGCTTCGGCGATCGCCGCGATCCTGCGGATGGGACGAAGCCGGCGGCTGCGGGAGGGCGATCGACCCTTTCTCGACGTCCTCTCGGAACTCGGGCAGACCCAGCGGGAACTCGAGCAGTTCTGGAGCCCGATCATCGCAAGCGCGTGCAACCTCGAGGTCGACGAGGTCGCCGCGAGCCACGCGCTGCAGGTGATCCAGGAGGGATTCCTCGCCCATCCGTTCGCCGCGGCGATGGGGCTTGCGAAGCGCAGCCTGCTCTCGCTCTACGATCCGGCGCGGGAACGGATCGAGGCCGCGGGCGGCTCGATCCGCACCGGCGTCAGCGCGAAGAGCCTTGCGTTCGACGGACGCCGGATCACGGGCGTGGTCACCGACGAGGGATTCGTCGCGGCCTCGAAGGTGGTGGGCGCGGTGCCGCCGGACCGGCTCGCCAAGCTCTGCTCGCAGACGCTGCGGGAGGCGGACCGCCGCCTGGCGTCGCTCGACGCGATCGGCTTCAGCCCGATCCTCGGCGTGCATCTCTTCTTCGAGGAGGCCTTCACCGATCTGCCGCATCTCGTGCTGCCCGGCCGCGGCACGCAGTGGGTCTTCATGAAGGGCCGCGACGAGACGGGCCGGCACCACGTGCATGCGGTGATCTCGGCGGCACACTCGTGGATGGCGCTGTCGGAGGCGGAGATCGCGGCGCGGGTCATGGAGGATCTGCGCTGGGCGTTCCCGCGGCGGCGGATCGCGGATCCCGTCGAGGTTCGAAGCGTCAAGGAGAAGCGGGCGACCTTCGCCGCGGTGCCGGGAATCGATCGCCTTCGCCCTTCGGCGCGGGCGGGCGTGCTTGGCGGGGTCGACAACCTCTTCCTCGCGGGAGACTGGTGCGCGACCGGCTGGCCCGCCACGATGGAAGGAGCGGTGCGCAGCGGCTACGCGGCGGCAGCGGCGGTGCTCGGCGACGACGCGGCCTCGGCGAAGGTCGCGGTGGTCGACGATCTGCCGACGGCGCGGATCGCGGCGCTCGCGGGCCTCTCGCGATGACCGTGAATGCCGGCGGGCACGAGCATCGTCTCGATCCGATCGCGGCGCGGGAGTTCGTGTGCCGCGAGGCCAAGGCGATCGGGTTTGCGGCGGTCGGGATCTGCGACGCCTCGCCGATCGATCGGCGTCGCGAGCTCGAGGCGTGGCTCGCGGCAGGTCGGCACGGCGAGATGGCGTGGCTCGCGGAGCGGGCCGAACTGCTGCTCGATCCCGCCTCGGTGCTTGAAGGCGCTCGCGCCGCGATCGTGGTGGCGGATCGGTATCACGATGGAAGGTCGGATCGCGCGGACACCTCGGACCCGCCACGCGGCCGGATCGCGCGATACGCCCGCGGCGAGGACTACCACCGCACGATTCGCCGGCGCCTCGAACGGCTCGTCGAGGCGATTTCTCCGTCGTTCCCGCAGGCTTCGTTTCGGGTCTGCGTCGACACGGCGCCGCTTCTCGAGCGCGACATGGCGGCGAGGGCGGGCCTGGCGCGGATCGGCAAGCACACCCTCGCGATCTCGCCGGGGCTTGGAAGCTGGACGCTGCTCGGCGAGGTGCTCACGACCGCGGCGATCGCGCCGACGTCGACGGGGGCCGGCGGCGATCCCTGCGGAGGCTGCACACGTTGCCTCGAGGCCTGTCCCACGAAGGCGATCACACCCTTCTCCGTCGACGCGACCCGATGCGTCAGCTACCTGACCATCGAGCATCGTGGGGCGATCGATCCCGCGTTGCATGAAGGGATCGGCGACTGGGTCTTCGGATGCGACGTCTGCCAGGAGGGCTGTCCGCACAACCAGCCGACGCGGCGCTCGCGACGGACGCCCGGCGATCCGGCGCTCACTCCGCGACGCGACGGGTTACCGCTGCGCGAGCTTCTCGAATGGTCCGAGGAGGAGCGTAGCGCGGC
>JBMTTG010000026.1:0-18447 GCA_049449095.1 Phycisphaerales bacterium
AACTCCTCCCCGGCGGAGCGAAGCGACGCGGGGGAGGTGCCGAGCGAAGCGAGGCAGAGGGGCCGTGCGGATTCGGGAGGCGCTCGCCGCGGCTTCTCCCTCTTCGAGGTGCTTGTCGCGATCGGCGTGATCCTCGCGCTGTCGATCGCGCTTGGCGCCTTCGTCCGCGACATCTCGAGAAGTCGCGAGCGTCTCGATGCGTCCATGGCTCGCCAACGCTCGGCGGATGCGGCGATCGAAGCCCTCGAGCGGGCCCTCGCCACCACGGTCGTCGAGGACGCGATCCTCGGCGCCGGCATCCGAGGCGGCGCAGAACGGCTCGAGGTCGTGGCGCGCGGCGTCCCGGCCTGGCGCCTCGGCGACCCGCGCGGGCGTCGCCGATCGCTCGAGGATCGCGAACGGCTTGCCCTCCTCGGCGGCAACGCGGCGTTGGGCGAATCGACGGTCCGGCGCGGCGAGGGCGCCGAGGCTCGCGAGGGCGTGGTGCCGGCGACGCTTCGCTTTCGCTATCACGATGGCGAAGCGTGGCGGGCGGAGTTCGACTCGCTTCGGACCGGACGGCTCCCGGTCGCGGTCGAGGTGTCGCTCTGGTGGCGACGCGACGGCGAATCGGTCGACGACGACGCCGAGGCGTTCTCGGCGCTGACGGACGATCGCGATGAGATCGATGACGAGGCTTTGCTGGACGAAGACGATCGCCGCGGTGCCGCGGCGAGCCTCGATGTGCCGCGCGAGGATCTCGGCGGGCCGCCTCGCGCCCCGGACCGGGTGCGCGTGATCGCGGTGCCCGATGCGGCGACGAATCTGGCCGAGTCCGAGTCCGACGGCGATCGCGAGGGCGGCGCATGAGCGCGGCGTCGCGTGCGGCACGAAGGCGACCTTCGGCACGAGGGCGGTCGCGGGGGCTCGTCCTCTTCGCAGTGCTCGTCGTGGCGGGGATCGGTCTCTCGATCGCCGCGGGCGTGCTGCTGCTTGCCCGCGCCGAGACTCGAGGCGCCGATCGATCCGCCGAGCGGGCTCGATCACGCGCCTTGGCATGGTCGGGCGTGCAGGCGGTGGTCGCGGAGCTGTCGGCGCAACGGGGAAGAATCCTGCGTGGCGAGCCGCTCGAGCTCGAGGATCAGTACGTGATCGAGGAGGACCGCGCGCGTCTCGGCGTGGTGCGGCTGCTTCCGCTCGGCCCCGACGGGTCGCGGCTCGTCTCGGAGGCGTCCAAGTTCGATCTCGCCGAGGCCTCCGTCGAGTCGCTCGAGGCGAGCGGGATCGTCGACGGCGATCTCGCCGCGTCGGTGATCGCGGCGCGGGATCGCTTCGGGGGCCGGCTCGACTCGATCGAGGCGCTGCTGGCCGCCGCGCCCGAGGAGATCTCGGCGGAGGATCTCTTCGGGCCGCTTCTGGAACTCGATCTTCGCGAGGCGATCGCCGGCGAGGAGGCCGATCGCGGCGAACGCATGCTGGCACGGCTCGAAGGACCGACGCCCCGCGGACTCGCCGATCTGCTCACCGTGCATGCCGCGGAGCCGGCACTCGACGCGGAGGGTCGGCCCCGGATCCCGATCGCGCCGCCCTGGACCGACGCGATGGGCGAGGCGATCACCGAGCGGCTTGGCGAGGACGCCGCCAACGCGGTGCAACTGGTGATCTCGGGATCGCTGCAGGGGGAGGGGCAGGCGCTCACGCGAGGGCTCGCGCTCGCCCGCGATCGCGACCTCGCCGAGATCATGGTCCGCGCACGGGTCGCCGTCGAGGACTGGATTCGCCCGATCGATGTCCTCACCTTCGAGTCGGGCGAGGACCGAACCGGGCGAGTCGACCTGAACACCGCGAGCGCCGCGGCGCTGCGCATGCTGCCGGGCGTCACGGAGGACGAGGCCTCTGCGATCGTCGAGGCGCGGGATCGGCTCACGCCCCAGGAGCGGGCGACGGTGATGTGGCCGGCGCTCTTGGGCATCTGGCCGATCGAGCGGTATCCCGAACTCGTCGAGCGCATCACGGTGCGCAGCTTCATCTGGCGTCTGCGGCTCGCCTGCGGGTCGGTCGACGCCGAGACGCCCGACGGGCCGATCGAGGATGCGACGGTCTGGGAGGTCGTGATCGACCTCGGCGGCGATCGGCCGCGTCTTGCCGCGCTTCGCGAGATCACCCAGTTCGACTTGGCGGCACGGCTGCTGGCGGCGCGGCTCGCGGAAGACTCGGTCGGGCCATCGGACCGGTTCGAAGCCGGCCCTGCCTTCGACGAGGTCCTCGACGAGGCGATCGACGAGTTCGAGGTCGACGGAGCGCCGCCTGCGGCTTCAGGCGGTCCGCCGCGCCCGGATTGGCTCGATCCGATCGTGCCAACGCGCCCGGAAGCCGCGCGATCCGCCGAGTCGCCCCGATCGTCGCGTGAATCCGCGCAAGGCGACGCCGGTACCGCCTCTCCTGCCGGAGGCGGATCCGGCTCGACGCGGTCGCCGATCGGACGTTGGCGTCCGCTTCGCTGAGGCGACTTCGGCAAGGCGATCGCCTTGATCGTCGACGTCGTGCGCCGATCGTCGAGGCGAAGCGTTCGACCTGCCGACAACCAACAGCGCGGCGCTTCGGCGCCCGATCGCGAGGAGATCGCCAACCACCGATGGCCGCCAAGACGAAGATCGCGATCCAGCTCGGACGCCGCAGCGTGCAGATGGCGGTGCTTCGCCCGGGCACGTTCGGAAGCGTCGCGGCCTCGGCGATCACACGCTCGCTTCCCGAGGGGACCGATCCCGGGGACGCCAAGGCGGTCGGCGCGGTGGTGGCTTCGATCCTCGAGGAGACCGGATCCCGCGGCGCGTCGGCGGTCTTCGCGCTGCCGCGAAGCCTCGCGAGCACCAAGCGATTCGAGCTTCCAAGCCGCGACCCGGCGGAACTCCCGGAGATGGTCCGGCTCGCGATGCAGCGCGACCTGCCGATCGACAGCGCGACCGCGGAGATCGACTTCGTCGCGACCGGCACGAGCGAGCGAGGGTCGCGGATCTTCGCCGTCGCGGTGCCCGGCTCCGTGGTCCGGTTCCAGCGCGAGGTCGCGGCGGCGGCGGGCCTCGACCTCGAGGCGATCAGCCTTCGATGCCTCGGCACGTCGTACCTCGCCGGCAGGCTCGATCCCGAGACGATCACCCGAAGCGAGGGCTCGGAGGAGTCGGTCGCCTCGCCGTCGCCGACCGTCGGCGATCCCGCGGCGGAGGGCCCGTCGTCGCTGCTGGCGGTCGACATCGGCAGCGAGGATCTCGAACTCTCCTTCGTCGGTGAAGGCGTGCTTCGCTTCGCGCGCGGAGTGGAGCTTCAAGCCGCCGACAGCAGCCTGCTGCTGGCCGAGACGATCTCGAGCGAGACGCGCAGGACGTGGCTGAGCTATCGCATCTCGCAAGGCGACGAGGCGGTGGTGGCGGCGGTCGTCCTGGGCGGAAGCGACGCGGCGCGGCTCGCGGCGCCGCAGTTGGCGGCCGCCACCGGCCTGCCGAGCCGGCTCCTGCGCCAGCATCCCGATGTGCGGACGGTGGATGAAGGCGTTGCGGCCGCGTGGCCGCTCGTCGGGCTGCTGCTTGAGCGGCGGAAGTCGCGGGGCGGGCTCGATCTGGCCCATCCCAAGCGGCCGCCCGACCTCGCGAAGCGTCGCCGCGTTCGCGCTCTTGCGCAGGTCTCGCTCGTCCTCGTCGCCGGCTTCGGCGGATGGACGGTCGGCCGCGGCGAGCTCGCGGCCTCGGAGGCTCGCGCCAGCGAACTCGAGGGCGATGCCCGCAAGGCGCTCTCGGAGTTCCTCGAACTCAAGCGCGAACGTCTGCGGCTCGGGCACCTCGAGGCGTGGCGATCGGTTCAGCCAGGCTGGCTCGACCACGCGCTCGCGGTCGACGCGATGCTCGCGTCGGTGGGCGCCGGCGACGGCAAGCCGCTCCTCGACACCATGCAGGGGAGCCTCGACGCGGGCACGATCCGATACGCCCGCAACGGCACCTTCGAGGTCGATCCGCAGATCCGCATCGTGCTCGAGGGCGAGTCGGCGGATCGTTCCACGGGCGATGCGCTGCGGGACTTCATCGTCGCCGACGACCGCTACCAGCTTCGCTCGACCGGTGCCGATGCCGCCGGCGGCAAGCGGCTTCCGATTCCCTTCTCGTTCCAGTTGAGGACCGACGTCGCAAGCGGCGAGGACGCCGCGAAGGCGTCCGGCTCAGGCAAGGGCGCCGAACCGACTCGCTCCACGCCTTCCAAGGCCACCGGAGCGAAGGGCTCATGAGCGCCGCCGAGACGCGACCGCCCATCGAGGAGTCGCCGCGCAGCCCGGTCGCGTCGATCGCGGCGCTGCTCAGGAGGCTGTCCCGCTACTGGATCGTGCCGGCCGCACTCGCCGCGGCGAGCGCGTTCTGGATCGGGCAGCAGTGGGGAGCCGGCCGGCTCGACGGGCGCAGCAACGAGGTCGCGAAGCAGATCGCGACCTACGAGAACGCGATCGCGACCGGACGCAAGCAGAAGCGGGAGCGGCCGAAGATCGAAGCCGACCTCGACGGGATCCTCGCGCGGACGCTCGGAAGCGATCTCGAGAGCACCGACAGCGCCTTGCGGGCGAGGCTGAATCGCCTCGGCGAGGAGGCGGGGCTCTCGTCGAGCCTCGTCGTCTCGACGCAGGCACCTTCGACTCGCGGCACGCCCGCCAAGAGCGAGTTCGGACGCACCGGCGTGCAGCGGCAGCTTCGAGACGAACCCGACTTCGTCGAACTGCCTGCGAGCGTGAGCGTGCAAGGTCCGCTCGAACCGCTGCTGCGGCTGGCCCATCGCCTCGAGGCGGAACCCTGGATCAAGCGGATCGACTCGTTCCGGCTCGATCGCGCCGGCGCCGACGATCGAATGAAGCTCGACCTGCGGCTCACCACGATCTTCGTGCCAGGCCGCGCTGCGGCGGAGGATGCGGAACTGCCCGGTTCCGAGGCTCCGACCTTCGACCGCTACGCGATGCTCGTCGCGTCGAACCCCTTCGCCTCGCCGCCGGCGCCCGAGCCGCGGCGTCCGCGCGATCGGCGACGCGAGACGCCACCGCCGCCGCCTCCGGGGCCGCCGCCATTTCCCTACGGCGAGTGGATCCTGACCGGCATCGTCGAAGGGCCGATCGGACGCGAGGCGTGGCTGCGGCATCGGTCGAGCGGCGAGACGCTTGCGCTGTCGCTTCAAGGCAAGGTCGGCGACGCGGAACTGCAGCGGATCGAGGGGGATCGCGCGGAATTCGCGCTCGCCGGCGAATCGTTCGCGGTCCTCGTCGGCGGAAGCCTCGTGGACCGATATCCACTGCGTCAGTAGTTCCGAGAAGCAGTGCGGCGGCGTCGTCGAACTGCGTGAATCCCCGGCGATGAAAGGGACCGAGAAAGCGATGTTCAGAAGCCTGCTGCGTCCGCGCGTCCTCGGTTCGTTCGTCGCATCGGCGTTTCTTATCGGGCAAGGAGAGGCCGCCGCAGCGCAGGACGCCGTCGCCGAAGGTCCGGGAACCGAATCGCCGTCGGCCGCTCAAGGTCCGGATATCCAGCCTCCCAAGGCGCCCGAGATCCGGTTCAACTTCAAGGGCCAGTCGTGGGATCAGGTGCTCGACTGGTTCAGCCGCACGACGGGGCTGCCGATCGTGCGCGAGGTCGCGGTTCCTGCCGGCACCGTCGACTACCTCTCGCCGCGAGCCTACGACCTGCCCGAGGCGCTGCGGCTTGTCAACATCCTGCTGCAGACCCAGGGCGTGATGCTGCGGGTCGAGGCGGACCGACTGCATCTGCAGAAGCTCGAGGACATGAAGCGGGAGAACATCCCGACCTACACCCGCGAGCTTCCCGAGTCGATCACCGACGACCAGATCGTCACCCTGCTCCTTCCGCTCACCAACGCGACCGCCGAGTCGGTCGCGACCCAGCTCAAGGACCTCGTCGCGGGCTACGGATCGGTCACGCCGCTCAAGCAGCAGAACGCGGTGATCCTCGTCGAGACCGCCGGGCAGGTCCGTCGCCTGCAGCGGATCGTCGAGGAACTCGACCGCGAGGACGTCGAGAACATCGTCGAGTACATCCAGATCCGCCATGCCAAGGCGGAGGAGCTCGTCAAGAGCCTCAAGGCGCTGATGGGCGAGCGGGTGATCGAGTACGTCATCAATCCCCAGAACAACCAGCGGGTGAAGCTCGAGGAGGATCGCCTCGCCGGGCTGACCCTGACCGCCGACCAGCGCACCAACTCGATCATCGCTCGCGGCACCCGTGCGAGGATCGATCGCGTTCGCGAGACGATCGAGCTGCTCGATGTGCCTCGGGCCGGCAGCGGTCCGCGGGTGGTGCGGACCTTCGAGCTCGGCGCCGAGACCGCCGACGGGGCCAAGCGGAAGATCGACCAGGTCTTCTCGAGCCTGCCGCGCGACGAGCGACCCTCGGTGATCGACCTCGTCGAGCCGGGCCGCATCGCAATCGCGGGTTCGCCCGAGGTGGTCGCCGAGGCGATCACGGTGCTCTCGGCGATCGACGGCGGCGAAGGCGGTTCGTCGCCCGCGTCGGCCCGCGCGGTCATGCGGCTTCCGGTCGAGCATCTCGACGCGAATGCGGCGATCGCGGCGCTGCGTCCGCTGCTGACCGCCCGACAGCAGTCGACCATCTCGCTCGCGCCCGGCCCCGATGGTCGCTCGATCCTCGCGGCGGGTCCCGAGTCGGAACTCGCCTCGCTGAAGGGGCTGCTCGTCCTTGTGGATCAGGCGAAGCAGACGCCGCGCGAGGTCCGCTTCGCGCCGCTCTCGGGTGCCGAGGCCGCGGCGATCGTCGCGCGTGCGGAAGAGATCGATCGACTCCGTCGCCTGCCGGGCGAGTCGGAGCTCGTCGAGGCGTCGTTTGATCCGGATCTTGGCCAGGTGCGTCTCGTGGGCTCGGCGAAGTCGATCGATCGCTGGCTTGCGAGCCTCGCGCAGGCCCGCGAGTCGATGCAGCCGCGGCCCGAAGTCCTGCAGATCCGTCTCGAGACCGCGACGCCGTCGCGGGTGGCCGCGGAGTTCTCGCGGCTCGCGAAGCAACTGCTCGATCCGCGCGACGGAAGCCCCTTCACCGCGCCGGTCGTCGAGCCGGTCGATGCGCTCTCGCTTCTCGTCGTCACCGCGTCGCCCGAACAGGTCGAGACGGTCCGCTCGATCGTCGGCACGCTCGATCGGCCCTCGTCGGGCGACGTGCAGGTGCGGGTGATCAAGGTCGAGGGCACCGACGCCGCGACGCTCGTCGAGCGGGCGATGTCGATCTGGGAGCGACTGGTCCCCGAATCCGATCGCATGCGACTCGGAACGCCCGAGGTCGAGATCGACGAGGCGTCGGGGTCGCTGCTCGTCATGGGCCGCGCGGACTCGCTCGCGAGCTTCGAGCGTGCGGTGCAGGAGGCGCGGCGGCTCGAGGCTCCGGCGAGAAGCGGACGCATGCTCGCCGTCCGTCAGGCCGGGGCGGCGGATCTCGTCGCACCGCTCTCGGATCTGCTCGCGAAGGCGGCGCCGATCGATCCGTCGCGCGAGATCGCCCCGCCGCAGAGCACCGCGATCGACAGCCGCAACAGCCTGTGGGTGGGGGGGGAGCCGCAGCAGCGCGCCCTCGCCGAGCAGTTCCTGCAGCGGCTCGACGGCGCCGGCGGCGGCGAACTGCCGCCGATCCGGCTTCTCGCGGTCCGCAGCGCCGATGCGAACGTGATCGCGCAGCTTCTCAACGACCGCTACGCGGCTCGATCGGCGAGCGAGCGCCGCGAGAACCCGGTCGTCGTCGATGCCCAGATCGGGAGCAACACCCTTGCGGTGACCGCGCCGCCGGAACTGCTCGCGGAGATCGAGTCGCTCGTGGCGGAGATCAACGACGCCGGCCGCGTGGGCGGCGAAGGTCGCGAGATCAAGATCTTCCCGCTCAAGGTGGGACGGGCCGACGATCTGGCCAAGACGATCGACCAGATGTTCCCCGAGCCGCCGGTGCCGGTCGACTCGCGCGGTCGGCCGCGGCCGGATCTCAAGCTGCCGCGGGAGATCGTGGTGCGGGCGCATGGGCCGACCAACTCGCTCATCGTCGATGCGCCGGGCACCCGCATGGAGGACTTCGCGCGGCTCGTCGAGCAGCTCGATCGCCAGGAAGCCGCGCCCGAGACCGAGATCCGAACCTATCGCCTGAACCGCGGGCGCCCCGAGGCGCTTGCGACGACTCTGCGCGAACTCTCGTCGGGCGGCCATCTCGGCAACAAGACCGATGCGCGGGGCGCCGGCGCCATCTCGATCGGCATCGAGCCCAACACCGGAAGCCTCGTCGTCTCGGGACCGCCGGAGATCTTCGAGCGGGTCGAGCAGGTGATCGCGGAGATCGATGGCCCGCGGCCCGGGCCGGCGACCGATCTGCGGATCTTCCGCATCGCCTCGAATCGCGCCGACAGCCTCGAGCCCACGCTGCGGCAGATCCTGCTCGCGCGGATGCGGGAGGTGATTCCCGCGAGCGCCGGCCGGCCGGAGGAACTGCTGCAGATCACCGTCGATCGCAAGACCAACGCCCTTGTGGTCGCCGCGCCGACGCCGATCGTCGAACTCGCCGCGGAACTCGTCGAGCAGCTCGACTCGGGCGAGGCGGCGGGCGCTTCGACGGTGAGGGTGCGAGCGCTCAGCTTCGCCGACGCCGGGCAGGTCGCGCAGTCGCTCAATCTCGCGTTGCCGGGCCTGACGAGCCCCGCGACCGGAGGCCCGGTCGATGTGCGGGTGATCGCGGCGCCCGGCGCCAACGCCCTCATGCTCGTCGGCACGCCCGCGGATCTCGACGAGGTCGAGAAGCTGATCGAGCCGCTCGATCTGCGGCCCTCGACCGATGCGGTCGACGCCGAGAGCTTCCCGCTCCAGTACGCGACCGCGACGCAGATCGCCCCGATCGTGCAGCGGGTGCTCGCCGATCAGCAGCAGAGCGATCCGCGGGTGCTCATCGAGCGCATGCGTCGGAGCCGTGGCCAGATCGATCTCACGCCGCCGGTGCGGGTCGATGCGGATCCGCGCACGAACACCCTGCTCGTGAGCGGACCCGCGCAGACCGTGGCGCTCGCCAAGAGCCTGATCGAACGGCTCGATGTGCCGGATCCGTCGGCGGATCGCAGCTATGCGCTCTTCGTGCCGGAGAAGGCCGATCCGGCGCGGCTCGTGCAGTCGGCGACCCGCGTGCTCGACGCCACTCGCCCCGCCGGCGTGCGCTCGACCCTCGAGCTGATCGCCGACCCGCAGGCCGGTGCGGTGATCGCGATGGGCACCGAGGCCGAGACCGACCGCGCGAAGGCCCTGCTGTCGGAACTCGATGGCGAGACTCCCGAGGCGCCGGTGGCGGGCTTCTCGACGATCGAGATCGGCCACGGCGACGCCTCGGCGATCGCCGGCACGCTGCAGTCGCTGCTTCGCGATCGCAGCCGCTGGCCCGAGTCGCTGCAGTCGGCGCTTCGCGCCGGTCGCCCGGTGCCCGAGCCGCAGGCGACCGCCGATGCGGTGGCGAACCGCATCACGATCAACGCGCCCGAGGCCCTGATGCCCTTCGCCGTCGAGATCGTCGCACAGCTCGACCAGCCCCGCGGTCGCGGCACCGTCGACACGCGGGTCTTCTCGCTTGAGCGGGCCAAGGCCGCCGAGGTCGCCACCGCGCTTCGACAAGCCCTCGACAACGCCTTCCGCGGCGAGCCTCCCGCGAGCCGTCCGACCCTGATCGCCGAGCCCTCGAGCAACACGCTCGTCGCGAGCGGCACCGCGGCGCAGCTCCAGAAGATCGCCGACCTCGTGGCTCCGATGGATGCGGCGGTCTCGGACTCCGCGACGGTGCGCACCGTCTTCCTCGCCCACGCCCGCGCCGAGCAGGTCGCGCCGCTCGTCAAGGATCTCCTCGATCCGGAGCCCGCGATCGACACTCGTGGCATGCCCGGCTGGCTGCAGGTCGAGATGCTTCGAAGCCGTCAGCAGCGCGGCGTCGACGTGGTGCGAGCGGTCGCCGATCGCCGCCTCAACGCCGTGATCCTGACCGGACCCGTGTCGGAGCTCGACGCGGCCGAGCGCATGGTGAAGGAACTCGATCAGCGCGCCGCCTCGGAGACTTCGGCCGCGACGTCGATCGAGGTGATCGCGATCCGCAACGGCGACGCCGCCTCGATCGCGCAGAGCCTCGAAGCGATGTTCGAGGACTCCGGTGCCGCGACGCCGCCGACGATCCGCACCGACGCCTCGGGCATGGCTCTTCTCGTGCGAGGCGACTCGATGCAGATCGCACGGATCCGCTCGCTTGCCGAGGAGCTCGATCGTGCCGCGGCGGGCAGCCGCCGCATGCGGAGCGTGGCGATCGATCCGGCCCGCGCCGATGCCGCGGAGGTCGCGCGGCTTCTCGATCGCATGCTCGAGCGCGATGGCGATGCGGTCGAGGTCGTGAGCCTCGAGGAGCTGCTTGCCCGCTTCCCCGACGCGATGCCGCCCGCCGATCCAGCCAAGCCCTGAATCCACGATCCGCCGCCTGAACCCGCCCGACTTCCCGCGACCCGAAGACGACATGAGCCACGCCCGCCCGCCGCACTCGCCGAACGCCTCCCTGCCGCGGCGCCGCGCCTCGCGCACGCTGCTTGCCTCGGCGGGACCTTGGAGTTCGCTCGCGGGGATCTCGCTCGCCTCGACGCTCGCGGCGCCGGTGCGTTCGGCGGTCGCGTTCATGCTGCTGCCACAGGCACCGGCGGCGGAGTCGACGGCAATGCAGTCGCGATCGGGCCGCGCGACGATCGCCGTCGATCCGGCCACCAACAGCCTCGTCATCGTCGGCAGCGAGAAGGAGGTCGAGCGTCTCGCAGAGCTCGCGCGGCAGGCCCAGGAGCAGATTCCTGCGGAGTCGAGCCGGGTCTACTCGATCCGGGTCGGCGATCAGGTCGATCCCGATCGTCTTCGCAACCTCGTGCAGCAGACCTTGCGCACCATGACGGTGCGGGGCGAGCCGGGCGGGCTTGCGCGGCGGGTGTCGATCGTCGCCGATGGCGCTGGCCGATCGCTCGTCGTCGCGGCGACGCCGGCGGACTTCAAGGTGGTCGGCGAGCTCGTCGCGGCCTTCGCCCGCACGCCGGTGTCCGAGCGGGTCGCGGTGCGGAGCTATCCGCTGCAGAACACGACCGCGGATCGCGCCGCGGCGAGCCTTCGCGAGCTGCTCAGGGCGCAGCGAAGCGCCTCCGGCACCGGCGCCATTGCGGTGCGGGTCGAGGGCGACGGGCAGGACGCTCTCGAAGCGACCTTCGATCCTTCGCGGGTGCAGGTGATCGCCGAGCCGCAGGGCAACGCCCTCGTCGTGCTTGCTCCGGACGAGGCCATGCCCTTCGTCGATCGGTTCGTCGAGTCGAGCGATCGTCTGCCGCCGGCGGATCGCTCGGGCCTTCGGGTGTTTCCGCTCGAGCACGCCCGCGCGGAGCAGATCGAACCGGCGCTGTCGCGGCTGCTGGCAGCGCGGGTGCGCGATCAGCGTCGTCGCGATCCGACGCTTGCCGAACCCAGCCTTGCCGTCGATCCGCGCAACAACGCGATCATCGCGACCGCGAGCCAGCCGCAGCTGGCCGAACTGGCCGAGTTGCTCGACACGCTCGACACCGCCGAAGGCGGGAGCCTGCTGGCGGCCGGCTCGGTCGAGGTGGTGCCGGTGCGATTCGCCGATGCGAACGAAGTGGCGACCACGCTCGAGCGCTTCCTGCGCGAGCGGGCCACCGCCGCCGGACAGCGCACCCCAGAGGCGAGCGTCGCGGCGAGCCGATCGGCGAACGCCCTCGTGGTGGGCGGCTCCGCGGAGTCGATCGCCGCGATCAAGACGCTGATCGAGCAGATGGACCTGCCCCGCACCGGCGATCGCGAGGTCGAGATCCTGCGGGTGCGACGCGGCGACGCGGCTTCGATCGCCCGGCTCGTCAACGAGCAGTTCTCTCGCCGCACCACCGGTGGTGCCGGCGTCGCGGTGAGCGCCGATCCGCGGACCAACAGTGTGATCGTCAACGCGCCTTCCGCGATCGCCGAGGAGGTCAAGGCGCTCGTCGCGAGCCTCGACGCGCCCGACGCGAGCGACGAGACGGTGCTTCGAACCTATCAGCTCACCACCGCCCGGGCGGAGGAGGCGGTGAGGCTGCTCACGGCGAGCCTGCAGCTCGATGCGAGCGGACGGGCCGACGGGGTCTCGATCCGTCTCGACGAGGCCGTCGAGCCGGTCGAGGTGCGGGCACGGATCGTGGCGGATCGCCGCAGCAACAGCCTGATCGTCACCGCGACGCCCGAAAGCGTGCCGGTCGTCGAGGCGCTGATCTCGCGGATCGACGAGGCGCCGGCGTCGAGCCCGCTCGAGTTCCGCATCATCGCGCTCGAGCACGCGACGGCGGCCGATGCGAGCTACACGCTTCGCCAGATGCTCCGCACCGCCGACCCGGGTCAGTCCCCGCCGGCGATCGACTACGACTCGGCGGAGAACCAGCTCGTGATCGGCGCGAGCGCCGACCAGTTTCCGCGAATCGAGGAGCTGATCGCCCAGCTCGATCGGCCGCGGAGCCGTCCCCGACGCACCGACTTCATCGCGCTCGAGTTCGCCGATGCAGACAAGGTTCGCGAGGCCCTTTCGTACTTCTACGGCCCATGGGCCGATCAGGCGGACCGTCCGAGCCAGCGGAACGTGAGCATCGTCGCCGATCCCGCGACCAACTCGCTCGTCATCTCCGCGGAGGAGAGCGAGTGGGAGGGCATCCAGGGACTGCTCGAGAAGCTCGACCGCGAGGACTACGACGGCAGCCTGCAGCTCAGGGTCTTCGCGCTCGACCATGCCGATGCCCGCGGCGTGGCTCGCGCGATCAACGACGCGTTCCGCGGCCAGATGGAGGAGTTGCGTCGCCGCGGCGAGGGGGGTCAGGCCCGCGAGGGCGATCGACGCGACCAGCCGCCGCAGACGACGCTCGTGCCGGCGGAGGAGTGGGTGAGCGCCGCGGCGGAGGAGAACACCAACTCGATCGTCGTCTCGGCGAGCCGAACCAACCTGAACCGCATCGAGCGGATCATCGAGGAGCTCGACACCGCCGACTTCGCGCGGCTTCCCGCACCCAGAGTGATCGCGGTGACCCGCGGCGACGCCGAGCAGCTCGCCGAGGCGATCAACGAGGTCTTCGGCCTCAAGAGCACCGGTCGCGACCGGATCGTGCGGGTGGTGGGCGATCGCGCGGCGAGCGCGCTGATCGTGCGTGCGGGCGACGAGGACTACGCCCAGATCGTGGTGCTCGCCGAGAGCCTGCAGGCCCAGTCGGCGGCGCAGGGCCTGTCGGTCAACCTCCTTCAGCTCGCCAACGCGCCCGCAGCCCGCGTCGCCGACGCGCTTCGCGAGGCCTACGCCCTTCGGGCGCGCCAGGCGAATCTCCCGCTGTCGATCTCGGTCGACCCGACGGCCAACGCGCTCGTCGTCTCCTCGACCGGGCCGCTCTTTGCGGAGATCAAGGCGACTGCCGAGGCGATGGATGCGCTCTCGCCCGCGGCAGGGCAGGCGATCTTCTTCATCGATCTCGAGAACCTCGATCCCGAGGACGCGAAGGCGGCCGCGGAGGCGATCGGGCTCGACAAGCCCCAGCCGGCGAACTCGGTGAGCCGCATCGTCGGCGAGCCGATCCGGATCTCGACGCTCCCGGGCCGCAAGTCGCTGCTCGTCGTCGCGAGCCCGGCGGATCGCACGGCGGTGACCGGATTCTTCAAGGCGGTCGACGCGGCGCCGGCGCTTCCCGAGAGCATGCTGCGGGTCGTGCAGCTCGAGGTCGCCGACGCCAGCGCGGTCGCGCGGATCCTGAACCAGCTGCTCGATCCGGCGCAGAGCGCCACCGGCGGCAGCCTCGCGAAGGCGGCGCGAGAGCAGATCCGGCGCCTGAACCTTCGCCGCGACGGGCTCGACGAGCCGGATCTTGCGCTCGACCTCGAGACGCCGGTCCGGATCCTCGCCGATGCCGGGATGAACGCGATCCTCGTCGACTCGAGCCCCGAGAACGTTCGGGTCGTCGAGACGCTTGCGCGAATGCTCGATCGGCTCCCGGTCACCACCGCCGTCGCGGTGCAGATCTTCCCGCTCGAGAACATCACCGCCGCGGAGTTTGCGCGGATCGTGAAGGACCTCTTCGCCCAGGGGCAGAGGCTTGGTCAGGTGGCGGGCACCTCGCGGCAGGCGATGCCTGCGGGTGCGGCGGGGCAGGCGCTGCTCGAGCCGGTGGCGATCAGCGTCGACGAACGGACCAACACCGTGGTCGTCGCCGGCAAGGAGGATGCGGTCGCCTTCGTCGAGGTGCTCAAGGAGCGGATGGACGGCGGGGTGCCGATGGGATGGGTCGAGCCTCGGGTGATCGCGCTCGAGTACGCCGACGCGGAGGATCTCGCCGCGACGCTCGAGGCGGTGCTCGTGAGCGGTCGCGAGGACCTCCCCGAGTCGATTGCGCTTCGCAAGCAGGTGGCTCGCCTTCGCGTGACGCTTCCGGATTCCGGAGGTCGCCAGGCGATCGAAGGCGACATCTTCCGGCCGATGTCCGAGCTGCTTGTGCGTCCCGATCGGCAGACCAACGCGCTCGTCGCGGTCGGAAGCCCCGGCAATCTCGAGATCGTCGAGGCGCTCGTCGAGATGCTCGACGTCGAGGCCGCCGCGCCAGGCGCGACGGTGAGGACCTACGCGGTCGAGGTCGCCTCCGCCGGCCGGGTGGCGGCCCTGCTCACGCAGCTCTTCGACCAGCAGTTCCAGGCGAAGCTTCTTCGCGACGAGGATCGCGTGCGCGTGATCGCCGACGAGCGCACGAACTCGATCGTGGTCTCGACCAGCCCGCGGAGCTTCCTCCTCGTCGAGGATCTGCTCGAGACGCTCGATGCGAAGGTCGCCCCGGATCTGCGGGAGATCCGCACCCTCGCCCTCGAGAACGCCGCCGCGGCCCGCGTCGCGCCGATCGTCCAGCAGATGATGGATGCTCGACTCGAGCGGCTCCGACGAGTGCAGCCGGAGACCGCGGATCTCGAGAAGGCCCTCGTGCTCGCCGATCCGCGCTCGAACGCCCTCATCGTCGCGGCGGGCAACGACGCCTACGAAGTGATCACCCGCCTCGCGAAGGACCTCGACGCGGCGCCGCCGCCGGACTCCTCGCTCGTCGAGGTCGTGCCCGTGCGCGGTGGGGACATGGCCCGGCTCACCGACGCGATCGAGCGGGTGATGGAGCGCCGCTACGCGGATCTGCCCGCGGAGATCGCCAAGCGCTCGCGGCCGCTGGTGCTGACCGATCCGCGCACCGGAAGCCTGCTCGTCGCGGCGAGTCCCGAGGACGTCCAGGCGATCCGCGGGCTCGTCGATCAGCTCGAGGCGATGCCGATGAACCCGGCGCTGGGGCTTGCGGTCGTGCAGGTCGACAACGGCCAGGCGGAGACGATCGCCCCGCGCATCCAGCAGCTGATGAACGACCGCGCCCGAAGCCTCGGGGCGGCCGAGAGCCCCTCCGACCGCGTGTCGATCGTCGCGGACCCCGCGAGCAACAGCCTGCTGGTCGCCGCCAACGAGTCGAATGTCGAGACGGTGCGCGAACTGGTTCGCTTGATCGGCCAGAGCGATGCCGACGCGAACCTGCCGGTCGACGTGATCATGCTGACCCGCGGCCGTGCCACCGAGATGCTGCCGACGATCCGCTCGATGTACGTCGACGAGGCGAACCGAAGCCGCGGGCCCAACACCGTCCGGGTCTCCGCCGACGAGCGGTTGAACGCAATCGTGGTGGCGGCCCCGCCCACGGACGTGGCGGCGGTGCGGGCGCTCGTCGCACGGCTCGATGGCGCCTCGCCGGGCACGGTCGTCGAGATCAAGTACATCCCGCTCGCCTCCGCGAACTCCCTCGAGATGGTCGGGCTCGTCGAGACGGTGCTCTCCGGCGGCGGCATCGGACAGCGGCGGGGGCAGGCGGTCTCGACGGTGGTGCGGTATCTGCGCGAGATCGAGGGCGGAGCCGGCCAGGAGGAGTTCGAGGTCGAGATCAGCCAGAGCACGCGACAGTCGATCAGCCTGACCCCCGACGTGCGCACCAACACCGTCATCGTGCGGGCGCCGCGCGAGTCGATGCCGCTGCTCGAGAGGATGATCAAGGACCTCGACGAGTCGAGCCTCGGCGGGCAGAACATCCGAGTGTTCCGGCTTGCGAACGCCGACGCCGACGCGATGGCGCGGATCCTGCAGGACCTCTTCAACCTTCGCCAGCAGGGCGGCGTCTACGTGCTTCGCCCGCGCGAGCTTCCGGAGGAGGGACAGCTCGAGCTGCCCGGCACGCCCGGACTCTCCTCGACCGAACTCACCATGGTGCCCGACGAGCGGCAGTCGCTCTCGATCACCGTCGACAGCCGCACCAACAGCCTGCTCGTGTCGGGCACGCAGGGATACCTCGAACTCGTGCAGAAGGTGGTCGACGAGCTCGACGCCGCGGAGGCCAACGAGCGCGAGACCTTCGTGTACCGCCTCAAGAACGCGACCGCCGAGGAGGTGGCCTCGATCGTGGGGCAGTTCGTCGACGAGGATCAGCGCAAGGTGGTCTCGACGCTTGGCAGCGACCAGCTTCCGTCCGCGGCCAGGCTCCTCGAGCGCGAGGTGACCATCGTCGGCGACGTCAAGAGCAACTCGGTGGTGGTGACGGCGAGCCCGCGGTACGTCGATCGCGTGCGATCGATCATCCAGGAGCTCGACATCGATCCGCCGCAGGTGCTGATCCAGGTCCTGCTCGCCGAGGTCTCCCTCGGCGACGACGAGCGGCTCGGCCTCGAGTTCACCCGGTTCGACGTCGGCAACACCAGCGTCGCGGGCGGGTTCGACCTGCCGCGGGCTCCATTCGCCAACAACGCCCCGGTCGTGCCCGGCCTCATGGGGCTCGCGCCGGCGCTCTTCGCCTCGGGCCTCGGCGTGCCGAACATCGCGATCGGCTCGGCCGACTTCGATCTTCTGATCAACGCTCTGCAGAGCCAGAACCGCGTGCAGGTGCTGAGCAATCCGTCGGTGATGGTGGCGAACAACTCCGAGGGCTTCATCCAGGTCGGTCAGACGGTCCGGCTCCCCGACTCGGTGGCGTTCAGTTCGGCCGGGCAGCAGTCCGCGGTCACGCCGACCGAGATCGGCGTGATCCTTCGGGTGATTCCGACGATCAATCCGGACGGCTACGTGCGGATGGACATCGAGCCGGAGATCTCGCGGCTGAGCCGGACGTCCGTGCAGATCTCCGAGGACTTCGAGTCGCCGGTGATCGATCGGCGCCGCGCGAACACCACCGTCACCGTCAAGGACGGTCAGACCGTGGTCATCGGCGGGCTGATCAGCGACCGCTATGAGGAGATCGAGAAGAAGATCCCGCTGCTCGGCGACATCCCGCTGATCGGCGCGATCTTCCGCAACAAGAGCGAGACGATCGAGAAGACCGAGCTCCTGATCGTGCTGACGCCGCACGTGATCTCGAACGCCGGCAGCGCCGATCTCGATGCCCGGGCGGACGAGCTCAGTCGGGAGATGATCGACAAGCTGAGCCTCGACCAGGCGCTCATCGAGCAGATCCGCCGCGGCGAGCTCGAAGGGCTGCAGGGGGAGACGGACGAAGAGGGACGCCGCATCGACTCGATCGGCGCACCGACCGCGACCCGCGAGCAGGAGGTCGGCTTCAGCGAAGCGCAGAAGGGCGACACGCTCATCGAGGGCGATGGCAACCCCGCGGGGCTGCCGCCGGCGAAGCCTTCGGAACCGGCGAGCGGTCCGAAGCCTGCATCGGGCCCCACGCCGCCTTCGGGCGGAGGCGGTTCGCGATGACCCGAGGCCGCAGAGACCTCCAGGGCTGCGGGCGCTGGCGTGGAGCGGCGTGCGCGCTGCTCGCGGCGGCGGTCGGCGCCTCCTGCACCACGGTGCGTCGCGATGTGGTCGGCGGCGGGTCGCCGCCTCCGGAGCCCAAGGCGCCGCAGCAGACGCCGGCGAATGCGCCGGTCAACGCGGTGGCGCTCGTCTTCGGTCCCAAGCCGGTCGATCTCGATGGCGACGGCATCGCGGACGTGATCGAACTCGACGCATACCTCTACTCGCGTCCCTACGCGATGAGCTACTTCGCGCCGGGCACGCTCGAGTTCGAGATCTTCGCTCCGGGCGCCGCGGCCAAGCAGACCAAGCCGCTCGGCACTTGGCGCTTCGCACCCGAGGAGCTCGCCGCGCGGGCCGACGTGACGGTGTTCGGGCCCTGCTATCGAATTCGTCTCGACCTGCGGGAGATCGGGCTTGCGCCCTTTCCGCTTCCCAAGGGCGATCTGCGATGCCGGTTCCTGCCCGCGTCGGGCACGGCGGCGATCGAGAGTCGCGGCGTCGAGCGGATCACGTTCCGCGGGTGAGAAGTCGCTTGTGCGGCAGGCTCGAGACTTCGCGAAGTCCGCAGCGCCGCGACGGC
>JBMTTG010000027.1:0-18260 GCA_049449095.1 Phycisphaerales bacterium
GTGCAGCCGGGCTGGGTGCTCACCATCTCCGACGGAACCAACTACATCGCCAACCTCCGAGTGATCGAGGTGGACGTCAACCGTGCGGTCGGGCTCGTCGAGCTCGAGGATCCGGCCGCGGGCCGCCTCGTGTCGGCGGGGCAGACCGCCATCGCCCGACAGGGCGAGTGATCCCTCCCCGGTCTCTGGCACCCGCCCCACGGAGCTTGCACCCATGGCCCTGAAGCGTTCCAGTTCGAACCGCGGCTCGGCCGCCTCTGGCGGCGAGATGACGATCTACACGGCACTGCTCGGCGTGGCGGCCTTCGTGCTCCTCGTGAGCGTGGTCTGGGTGGGGCTTGCCAACATGGGGCAGACCGAGGCGGGCGGCGGTGGTGGCTCGATGTTCGGGCTCGTCTCCTCTCGTTGACCTCGATCGGCTCCGGGACCTGCTCGCGTCCGTGTGTATGATCACTGCGACGTCTGGCGCGTCCGCCGAGCGGCGGTGACGACGCTGCTGGCGAAGGCCGTCCGGCCTTAGGGAGTTCCGCCGTTGATCCTCGGCTCGATGATGGGGTGGTTCCGCGTCGACATGGGGATCGACCTCGGAACCTGCAACACGCTCGTCTGCGTCCGCGGTGAAGGCATCGTCCTCGACGAACCTTCCGTGGTTGCCGTGCGCAAGGGCACCAACCAGGTCCTCAACGGCGGCACCGCCGTCGGTGTGGCCGCCAAGGCCATGCTCGGCAAGACGCCCGGCTCGATCAGCGCGATTCGCCCGCTCAAGGACGGGGTGATCAGCGACTTCCAGATCACCGAGGCGATGCTCAGCTACTTCATCCGCAAGGTGCAGGCGCGTCGCTGGCTGCTCGGCCCGCGGGTCGTGATCGCCGTGCCTTCGGGCATCACCGCGGTCGAGAAGCGGGCCGTCATCGACTCCGCGGAGCGTGCGGGCGCGAGCCGCGTCTTCCTCGTCGAGGAGCCCATGGCCGCGGGAATCGGAGCAGGGCTGCCGATCGCGGAGCCCCGGGCGAGCATGATCGTCGACATCGGCGGCGGCACGACCGAGGTCGCGATCATGAGCCTTGCCGACATCGCCAACTGCCAGTCGGTGCGGGTTGCGGGCGACGACTTCGACGAGGCGATCATCAATCACATGAAGCGGACCTATTCGCTGACGATCGGCGAGCAGACCGCGGAGCGCATCAAGATCGAGATCGGGTCCGCGGCGCCGGTCGGCGACGAGCTCACCATGGAGGTCAAGGGCCGCGACATGGTCACCGGCCTTCCCCGCAAGACGGTGGTCACGAGCGAGGAGATCCGCGATGCGCTGCGGGAGCCGCTCAACCAGATCATCGATGCGGTGATGAAGACGCTCGAGACCGCGGAGCCGGAACTGTCCGCCGACCTCGTCGAGACCGGCATCACGCTTGCCGGCGGCGGCGCGCTCCTGCGGGGCATCGATCGGGTGATCTCGAGCGCCACCGGCCTCGAGACGATCATCGCCGACGATCCGCTCACCTGCGTCGCGCGCGGGACGAGCATCTATCTCGAGAACCTCGAGCAGTACCAGTCGACGCTCGAGTCCGATCGCGACGACTTCTGATCGCCCCGCGGGCGGGGAGGCCTCTCCGATGGCGTTGATCGAACGCGTTCGGACGCCGCTGATCCCCGCGGTCCTCGTCGCCGCCCTCGCCCTCGCGCCGCCGGCATGGCTTGGATGGGCCGCCGAGGTCGGGGCGGTGCTGTGGATTCCCCTCAATCCGATCGCGCATCTTGCGGCCTCGGCGCGGGAGTGGCTGCGGCCGCCGCGTCCCGACCTGCCGCCGGTCGAGGTCGAAGCGCTGCTCGAGGAGCGCGAGACCCTGCGGGCGCTCGCGTCGAGGCTCCGGATCGAACTCGACCTCGTGCGTGAGGAACTCGCGGCGCTCGAAGGGGAACCTCGCCCGAGCGTGGCCATGGCCGCACCGCTTGCGGCGACGGTGCTGTCGGTCGAGCCCGATGGCCGCATGCGGATCAACAAGGGGCTGCGGCATGGGATCGCTTCGGGCGATCCGGCGGTGGCGGGCGGGGAGGTCCTCGTGGGGCGTGTGGCCGATCCGCCGGGCGCCGCGTGGGCGACGGTGGTTCCCGCGATGCACCGCGCCTCGGGTTCGATTCGGGCGAGGCTTCTTCGAAACGGCGAGCCCGATGCGCCCGGGACGCTGGTGCTGCTCGAGCCGACCGGCGACGGGTGGCGCGGCGAGACCGACGAGGGATTGGTGCGGGAAGGTGCGCCGCTTCGCCTCGACGACTCCTCGTGGCCGGCGGCCGCGCAGGGACTCCTGCTCGGACGCGTCGCGAGGATCCGTCGCGTCGATGCGCGGCCGCTGCTCGTCGAGATCGCGGTCGAGCCTGGATGGGATGCCGGGGCGGTTGCCACGCTCGTGGTGCGACGGGGCGGCGAGACGGAGTCGGCGCCGTGAACAGGCTGCTATTCGCGCCCCTCGCGATTCTGCTCGTCGTGCTCGATGCGAGCTTCATGCCGGTCTTTCGCATCGGGGACGTCTGGCCGCAATGGACGCCGGCGCTCGTGGTCTTCGTCGCGATGTGGGCGCCGCGGCCGACGGTCCTGTGGGCGGCGTTCCTCGCAGGGCTGCTTCGCGATCTCTCGCGACCCGAGGTCGCCGCGAACCTCGACGCGATCCGCGTGATCGGGCCCGACGCGCTGGGCTGGCTCTTCGGCGCGACCTTCGTGCTGGCGGTTCGGCGCTCGCTCCTTCGCCGTCATCCGGCCGCGGTCGGGGCGGCGACCTTCGCGTTCCTGGTGCTCGCGTCGCTGGCGTGGGGCGCGATCTGGGCGATCCGCGGCGTGCTGCCGGGGAGCCTCGAGCCGTGGCCGCCCGGCGGCGCGATGTCGGCGGTGGGGGAACGGATCGTCGCCGATGCCTACAGCGGGGTCGCGGCGATTCCGCTGGCGTGGATGCTCGCGCGACTGCGTCCCTGGTGGGGATTCCCCGGCGCGGCATGGGCGGTCCCCGCCGGTTCGCGCCGATTCTGAGTCGGCACGCGCGGGTACAGTCCGGCGATGCGTCGATGGATCCTGCTTGACGATGGCGGCGGCCGGTTCGGCCCGCTGACCGACCTGCGATCGATCATCGAAGTGCGAACCGGGGCGAGCACGATCCTCGAGCGGTTCCGCCGCGCGTGGGGCGAGCCGCGAGCGGTCGCGGTGCCGAAGGCGCTGCGTGGGCTCGCACGCGAACGCGGGCTTCCCGAGTACGTGTCCGACGGTGACGGTCCGATCGAGATCTGGAACGCCCGACTGCGCGGCGATCTGTCGGCGCTCGCCGACTCGCCCGAGCCCGGCGAAGCCTGGTGCACGAGTGATGGGGAGTTCCTCGCCGCGAGTCTCGATCCTCGTGAAGCCACGGCGCTTCTCGGCTCCGGCGAACTCGACGATCGGATCCGCCGCGTCGTTCGAAGCGATCTCTCGCTGATCTCGCGTCCCTGGCACATCCTCGACGACCTCGACGCGAGACTTCGGCAGGATCTCTCGGCGATCGCGGACGACGAGGGCTTCTCCGACGCCGGAGGGACGGGCTTCGAGCGCGTCGGCGACCACCCGATCCGCACGCAGGCGACCGCGAGGATCGGTCGTGCCGTCGTCCTCGATGCGACCGCGGGACCCATTGTGATCGGCGCCGGGGCGTCGATCGGCCACGGCTCGATCCTCGAAGGTCCCGTCTTCGTGGGGCCGGGCTGTGTGGTCGCGCCGCGTACGCATCTCAAGCGGGGCGTCTCGCTGGGCCCGGTCTGCAAGGTCGGCGGCGAAATCGGGGCGACGATCTTCCAGGGCCATGCGAACAAGGTTCACGAAGGCCATCTCGGCGACGCCTGGGTCGGCGAGTGGGCGAACTTCGGCGCCTCGACGGTCAACTCGAACCTGCTCAACACCTACGGCGAGGTCTCGATGCGCCTCGCGCCGGATGGCCCGTCCGAGCGCACGGGTCGCACCGCGATGGGCTGCCTCGTGGGCGACCACGTCAAGTTCGCGATCGGCACCCGCATCACCACCGGCGCGTGCTTCGGCACCGGCAGCATGATCGCGGTGGACGACCCGCCGCGCTGCGTCGGCCGGTTCCGCTGGCTCGTCGATCGCGGCGAGACCGGCTATCGCTACGACCGCTTCCTCGAGGTGGCGACCATTGCGGCGGGCCGGCGCGGCACGACCTTCGGCCCGGCGTATCTCGAGCGCCTCGCGTCGCTCCACGCCGACGCTGCGCGGGGCGGGTGAGCGATGGCGGAGTCGCACTTCCTCATCGACGGGTACGCGGCGTTCCATCGCGCCTACCACGCGATCCGCGGCCCCATGCACAGCCCGCTCACCGGCGAGCCGACCAATCTCGTCTACGGCTTCACGGCGATGCTCCTGAAGCTGCTGCGCGAGCAGAAGCCGGACCACCTCGTCGTGGTGATCGATGCGAGCGGCGATCAGGGCACCTTCCGATCGCAGATCTACCCCGAGTACAAGGCGCATCGCGATCCGCTTCCCGAGGACTTCAAGCCGCAGGTCGAACGCTGCCTCGAGCTGCTGCGCGATCTCGGCATCCCAGTCGTCGCGATCGAGGGGGTCGAGGCCGACGATGCGATCGCGAGCCTCGTGGCGCGCCTTCGCCGCGAGCGGCCCGAGGCGTCGATCCGGATCGTGAGCCGCGACAAGGACCTGTCGCAGCTGATCGATGAGAAGACCGCGCTCTTCGATCCGCAGAAGGACGAGTTCGTCGACCTCGAGAGGATCTTCGGCCGCCCGGGCCTCGAGCCGCGGCAGGTGCCGGACGTGCTCGCGCTCATGGGCGACCCCGTCGACAACGTGCCGGGGGTCAAGGGCGTCGGCCCCAAGACCGCGGCGGAACTTCTGCTGAGGTTCGGCACCCTCGACGAGCTGCTCGCTCGCGTCGACGAGATCCCGGGAAAGCGGGGCGAGGCGATTCGCGAGGCGAAGGACTCGATCCCGCTCGCGCGGCAACTCGTCGAACTCAAGCGCGATCTCCCGATCGAGCTCGATCCGGAAGCATCCCGGGGCGATCTGCCGACCGCGGATCGCGAGAAGTCGGTCGAACTGCTTCGGACGCTCGGATTCGGTCGCCTTCGCGACGAGCTCGCGAAGCTGCTCGGGCACGACGAGCCTCGGCCGGAGGTCGGTCCGCCGTCCACCACGCCGAAGTCGGTCGGGACGCATGACGGGCTGTTCGCCCAAGGCGGCCTCTTCGACGATGGCGGGTCGGCCGGCGAGATCGGCGGATTCGAGGTGCCGAGCGAGGTCGTGCGCGACGGCGAGGCGCTCGCGTCGCTCGTCGAGCGCTTCCGTTCGGCGACGGCTTCGCGTTCGCCGGTCGCGATCGATCTCGAGACGACGGGGCTGGCGATCCACGGCTCGGAACTGTGCGGCCTTGCGATCGCCTTCGATGGCGAGACGGGGCACTACGTGCCGGTGCGATCCCCCGATCCCGCGTCGCACCTCTCCGAGGCGGCGGTGATCGAGGCGCTGCGTTCGCCGCTGGAGGATCCCGACGCCACGCTGCTCGGGCACAACCTCAAGTTCGATCTCGCGATGCTGCTGCGGGCAGGCGTCGAGCCGGCCGGCTCGCTCGTCGACACGATGATCGAGAGTCACCTCGCGGATCCCGGCGATGCGGGCCACGGCCTGAAGGACGCCGCGGAGCGGTTGCTCGGCGTTCGGCCGCGTCGAATCGGGGCGTTGATCGGGGAAGGCCGCGATCAGCGAAGCTTCGCGGAGGTGCCGCTCGCCGACGCGGCGCCGTACGCGGTGCAGGACGTCGTGCTCGCCTGGCGTCTGCACGAGCGGCTGTCGCCGCGCCTCGCGTCGATGGGCCTGACCGACCTCTGCCGCGACGTCGAGTTTCCGCTGGTCGCGGTGCTCGCGCACATGGAGCATCGCGGCATCCGTGTCGATCCGGAGGAACTCGATCGGCAACGATCGGTGCTCGAGACGGAACTGGCACGGCTTCGTCAGGAGATCCTCGACGCGGCGCCGTTTCCCTTCAACCCGGATTCGCCGAAGCAGCTCGCGTCGGTGCTCTTCGGCTCGCCGCATGGGGAGCCGCCCGGGCTCGGGCTTCGTCCGATCCGGCGAGGCAAGTCGGGACCGAGCACCGACTCGGAGACGCTCGAGCGCCTGGCGGCGGATCCGGAGATCGCGACGCCGCTGCCGACGCTCATCCTCGAGCACCGCAGCCTCGCGAAGCTGATCGGGACCTATCTCGTCGCGCTCAAGAACGCGATCGATCCGCGGACGGGGCGCATCCACGCGTCGTTCCACCAGGCCGCAACCGCCACCGGTCGCCTGAGCTCCTCCGACCCGAACCTGCAGAACATCCCGATCCGCACGGCGCGGGGGCGCGAGATCCGCAAGGCGTTCAAGGCGGCGGAGGGCTGCCTGCTCCTCGCCGCGGACTACTCGCAGATCGAACTGCGGATGCTCGCGCATCTGAGCGGCGATCCCGGGCTCGTCGAGGCGTTCCGCGCCGATCGCGACATCCACGTGGCGGTCGCCGCGGAGGTCTTCGAGGTGCCGCCGGACCAGGTCACCTCGGAGATGCGAAGCGTCGCGAAGATGGTCAACTTCGGCATCGTCTACGGCATCACCGCAAGCGGGCTCGCCCGCCGGCTCGGACCGGGCACGACCCGAGAGCGTGCGACGCAGATCATCGCGACCTACAAGCAGCGCTTCGCGGGCATCGAGTCGTTCCTCGATCGATGCGTGCAGTCGGCCCGCGCCGACGGATACGTCTCGACGATCCTCGGACGGCGTCGCCCCATTCCCCAGATCGCCTCGCGCAATCCGGCGGAGCGGGCCTTCGGCGAACGCGCGGCGATCAACACCGTGGTGCAGGGTTCGGCGGCGGATCTCATCAAGGTGGCGATGGTGCGGCTCGACCGGAGGCTCGCCGAAGAGGCGCCGCACACCCGCATGCTGCTGCAGATCCACGACGAACTCGTCCTCGAGACGCCCCTGGCGCATCTCGAGGAGGCCCGGGGCATCCTGGTCGACACCATGGAGCGAGCCATGGAACTTGCGGTGCCGCTGCGGGTCGACTCGTCCTCGGCGGAGAACTGGTTCGACGCGGGCTGACCCGGGACCGGAGGGAGCCCGACGGAGACCGATCCGGCGGGGCGCGGGAACGGTCTGCAACGACGGACGTCGATCGACTCCTCGACCGTCGAGGACGCTTCCGATTCCTTGACCGCCCTACGCCCGCTGCTACATTACCCGGCTCCTCAGGGGCGGTAGCTCAATTGGTTAGAGTACCGGCCTGTCACGCCGGTGGTTGCGGGTTCGAGTCCCGTCCGCCTCGCTTCCCTGATCGAGATCGCACGACCTCGGGCCGCCTTCGGGCGGCCCTGTTCGTTTCAAGACGAGTCGCCGGCGTGCTCGATCGGACGCGGGCGCGACCGGAGCGCGAACGAGCCGGAGGCGTCGCGTATTCTGACCCGCTTCAGGGGCGCGTCGTGGGGACGCCGATCGCGATCGGTCCGCGCCTCGGTCTCGACCCACGGATCCCTCCGCACCATGCCCTATCTCGACGTCCGATCGCACCAAGGTCTCCGTCGCATCACCCTCGAGGAGGAGCCGGTCGTGGTCGGCCGGCATCCGGAGTGCGGCATCCACGCGGCGGACGACCGCCTCAGCCGCCGCCATTGCCAGATCGAGCCCCATGGGGAGGGGTACCGGGTGCGCGATCTCGGCTCGCGCAACGGAACGCGCCTCAACGGCGTCCGCGTCACCGAGAAGCCGCTGCGGAGCGGCGACCGCATCGAGGTGGGGGGACTGGCGATCGAGTTCATCGATCCCGAGCAGCAGATGCCCACCCGCAAGCGGCAGACCCCGGACTTCGCGGCCGCGGCCGCGGAGGTTGCCCGGAAGGCCTACGACAGCGCCACCCTCGATGTGGACCTCAAGGAGCTCACCGGCACCGCGAAGACCGACTACGAGCGGCAACTGCTTCAGATCATCGAAGGATCGCTCGACCGCTCCTTCGAGGCCGAGGACATCGGGCTCGTCGACTCGCGCGGAGTCACCCTGCACGCGGCGGCGAGTTCCGGCGGCGAGTCGGAGTCGGCGGAGAGCGTGCGGGTCTTCAGGCTCCTGCTGCTCGCGTGCTTCCGCGCCCGCGCGACGGACATCCACGTCGAGCCGCGCGGCGACACCTCCGTGGTCCGGCTCCGCGTCGACGGCTACATGCTGACCGCGGTCGAGCTCTCGGCCGCCATCGCCAAGCGCGTCAACGGCATGGTCAAGATCCTCTGCGAGATCGACACCAGCCAGAAGCCCGCGGTGCAGGACGGCCACTTCTCCGTCACGCTGCCGGGTCGCCGCGTCGACTACCGCGTGAGCTTCACGCCCTCGGTGCACGGGCAGAAGCTCGTGATCCGCGTGCTCGACGGCAGCAACGCCCCGAACCGTCTGCACGAACTCGGTCTGCTTCCGTGGATGTACGAGAAGCTCCGCCGCATCGCGACCCGCGATGCGGGCATGCTGCTCGCCTGCGGCCCCACCGGCAGCGGCAAGACGACGTCGCTCTACTCCTGCCTTCGCGAGATCGACGTCGAGCAGCGCAACGCGATCACCATCGAGGATCCCGTCGAGTACCAGCTGCCGGGCACCACGCAGATCCCGATCGACGCCAAGCAGGGCCACACCTTCGCGAACATCCTGCGCTCGGTGCTGCGGCAGGACCCCGACGTCATCTTCGTCGGCGAGATCCGCGACATCGAGACCGCGAACGTCGCGATGCAGGCGGCCATGACCGGTCACCTCGTCTATTCCACGGTCCATGCGAAGGACACGATCGGCGCGATCTTCCGGCTGCTCGATCTCGGGGTCGAGCAGTACCTCGTGGCCAACGCGGTCAACATGATCATCGCCCAGCGCCTGGTGCGGATGCTCTGCGTGGCGTGTCGCCGCGGCGTGCGGGCGACGCCGGCGCAGAGCCTCAAGATGGGGCAGGCCCTCACCGGGGTCTCCGAGATCTACGTTCCGCAGGGCTGCGCGGAGTGCCTGCAGACGGGATACGTCGGGAGGCGGGCGCTCTTCGAGCTGCTCGAGTTCAACGACCAGCTTCGCGACGCGGTCCTCAAGAATCCCACCATCCAGGGGATCCGAGACATCCTCCGGAACAACCTCTTCACGAGCCTGCAGGGCTTCGGCTTCCAACTGGTGGCGCAGGGGCAGACCAGCTACGACGAGATCGAGCGGGTCGCGGGGACGGAGTGATGCAGCGAGGCCGGCGGTGAGCGACGCGTCCCGGATCCGATTCGATCCCTTCGAGGCGCTCGGGCTCGAGCCCCGCTTCGACCTCGAGGCGGCGTCGATCGATGCCGCGTGGATGCGGCGCCTGCGGGCGGCGCACCCGGATCGCGCGGGCGGCGGCGCGGAGCACTCGGAGATCGCGCGTTCGGCGGCGACGCTGAACGAGGCGCGGGCGATCCTTCGGGATCCGCTGCGTCGCGGCGAAGCGCTGCTCGCACGCTGCGGCGACGGCGGTGGCGATCCCGCGGCGCTGCCGCCCTCGTTTCTCCCGGAGATGCTCGAACTGCGGGAGCGGCTCGAGGAGGCGATCGACGCCGGCGAGGAGGCGGGCCTGCTGGAGTTGGCGGAGGAGATCGACGGACGGCGATCGTCGGTGCTCACGCGTCTCGCCACGCTCTTTGCCGAGCCCCGCGCGGCGCCGATCTCGAACGCCACCCGGCTGGAGCTGAACGTGCTTCGGTACCTCGATCGCGTGCGCGAGGAGCTGCGGCAGGCGCCGCGGGAACGTTCGTGACCGCTCGGGCGAGCCCTGCCGCGACGTTGCCGGCCCAGCTCGGCCCGGCGGAGCTGGCGCTGCTCGCGGCGCTGGTGCCGCTGCTCGCGGCGAGCGCCTTCTTCAGCTCCTCCGAGACGGCACTCTTCGGGATGAGCGAGAACGAGCGCATGGGACTGCGCCGAAGCGGTTCGCTCGCCGGTCGGGCGATCGACGCCTTGATGGCGGATCCCCGCATGCTGCTCGTCACGCTGCTGCTCGGGAACACCACGATCAACACGCTCTACTTCGTCACGAGCTCGGTGCTCGTGGTTCGGATGCAGGGCGGCGTGGCGATCGAGGCGGCGACCGCGGCCGGATCGCTGCTCGCGCTCATCGTCTTCGGCGAGATCGTTCCGAAGCTCGCGGGCGAGAGCCGCCGCACGCTCGTCGCCTCGCTGGTCGCGCCGCCCATGCTGGCGCTGCATCGGGTGGTTGGTCCCCTGCGCCGCGTGATCGCGGCGGGAATCGTGGAACCGCTCGCGAGGCTCACGGCGCCGCGGGCGGCGCCGCCACGTCTCTCGGAGGCGGAACTCGCCGCGCTCATCGAGATCTCCGCGCGGCAGGGGGTGCTCGAATCGCACGAGCAGGAACTTCTGCTCGAGGTGGTCCGGCTGCAGCGGCTCCGCGTGCGCGACGTGCAGGTGCCCCGCGTGCGCATGGCGGCGGTGCCGATCGACGCCGAGGAGCGCACGGTTCGCGACACCGTCTCCTCGGCGCGGCTGAGCCGGCTGCCGGTCTACCGCGGCGACCTCGACCACATCGAGGGCATCCTTCCGGTGAAGCGGTATCTGCTTGCGGAGAAGCCTCGGAAGTCGCTCGCCCGGCATCTCGAGCCCGCGACGTTCGTGCCGGAGATCGCGTCGGTGGAGGCGTTGCTCGTGCGCTTCCGCGAGACCGGCGGGACGCTCGCGATCACCGTGGACGAGTACGGCGGAACGGCGGGCGTGGTCGCGCTCGAGGACGTGGTCGAGGCGATCGTCGGCGACATCGCGGCACCCGAGGAGGAGCTTCCGCCGCCACCGAAGCGCCTCGACGCGCTCTCTTGGCGGGTCTCCGGCGAGATGAGCATCCACGACTGGCAGGACACCTTCGGCGAGGAGATCGCCTCGCGCGGCGCGGTGACTCTCGGCGGCTACCTCATGGAGCGTCTCGGCCGGGCGGTCTCGACGGGCGACGTGGTGCGGCTCGGCAACGTCGAACTCGAGGCCGAACGGGTCGAGCAGGCGATGGTGCGGACGGTGCTCGTCCGCCTGGTGCCCTCGACTCGCGAGGAGGCGGCGAAGTGATCGCCTCGGTTCCTGCCGCCGGCGGTGTGCTTCCCGAATGGGCCGTCGAACCGGCGCTGGTCGCGATGGCGATCGCGGGCCTCTCGGCCAGCGCCGTCTTCTCGGGGCTCGAGATCGGCCTCTACACGCTCAACCGGGTGAAGCTCACCGTCGCGGCGGAGACCGGCCGGCGCGACGCGATCGCCTTGCGCCGGGAACTCGAGCGGCCCGAAGGCATCCTCGCGACGCTGCTGGTGGGCAACAACATCGTCAACTACCTCGGCACGCTGTCGATCGCGATGCTCCTCGATCGCGCGGGGCTCGGTCCCTTCGAGGCGGTCGTCGTCAACACCGCGGTCGTGGTGCCGCTCCTGCTGGTCTTCGGGGAGATCCTGCCGAAGGATCTCTTCCGGACCTTCACCGATCGCTGGACCTATCGCTTCGTCGGGATGCTCGTGGCGCTGCGCCGGCTGCTGACCGCCATCGGCGTGCTGCCGCTCCTGCGGCTGGTCGGAACCGGCGCGATGCGGCTCATCGGAGGCCGGTCCTCGCCGGTGGGTTCGGCGGCGCAGCGAATCGGCTGGCTCTTCCGCGAGGGCGCGAAGGCGGGGGTCCTGAGCGGCGAGCAGATCTCGCTCGTCGATCGCGCCCTCGAGATGCGGCGTCGCACCGTGATCGGCGAGATGACGCCGTGGAGCCGCGTTGCGTCGTTGCGGCTCGAGTCGCTCGCCGCGGAGCGGACTCGGATCGTCCGCGAACGACCCTTCAGTCGCTTTCCCGTGGTCGATGCGCAGGGGCGAGTGCGAGGGCTGATCCAGACTCTCGATGCGATCCTCGATTCGCAGGCATCGACCGAGTCGCTCGTGCGGCCAGTGGAGACCCTCTCGCCGGATCTGCCGGCCACCGAGGCGATCCGGCTGCTGCGGCAGAAGCGGGCAAGGCTCGCGATCGTCGCCCGTCCGAGCGGCAAGCCGCTCGGCATCGTCGGGCTCAAGGACCTGATCGAGCCGCTGACCGGCGACCTTCGAGAATGGTGATTCGGGGGGGCCGGGGTGGATGCTGCCCGAGTCGGCCAGTCGAGGTGAGAAGGTTCATCACCCGCGGATCCGGTCGAGGTGGTCGTTTCGGCGAAGCCTTCGCTATACTCCCGCCCCTTCCGAGCCGAAAGGTTCGGAAGCGTGCGGGCTTGTAGCTCAGCTGGCTAGAGCGCACCCCTGATAAGGGTGAGGTCGAAGGTTCGAGTCCTTTCAGGCCCATCAGACGACCGCCCCGAGCTTCCGCTCGGGGCGTGTCGTTTCCGGACGTGGCGCGGGTCGGTCGTGTCTCGGGGAACACAGGGTCGAGCGGCGGAGCCGTTCCAGCAATCGCGGGGCGCTACACTTGGCGACCCGTGCCGCCCCAACCATTGGACAGTCTTCCGACACCGATGGAGGTGTTGGCGAGCAGGGCTCGGACCCTGTCCGAGGCCTTGGCGGTCGCCTTGGCCGATGTCGTCCGCGATCCGACCGCGGTGCGGGCGTGCGGGCGGGTGCTCGGCGTCGACAAGAACCTCGCCTGGCGGCTCGTCCGTCTCTCGGAGGCCCCGGATCTGGCAAGCGTCCTGTCGAGCCGCCCCGGCTCGCGGGGATGGGGCCTGACGTTCGCCGCCCTCGATCGGACCCGTTGTGCGGCGTCGCTCGTGGAGGCACTGACCGCGGCGAAGGAGGCCTTCGAGCAGGAGATCCTCGATCAAGGGCTCGACGAACAGGCGCTTCGATTCCTCGCCTTTGGCGGACTGGAGACCGACGAGGGACGGGAGGAGATCCTGAAGCTCCGTCGGGACGCCGCCGAGACGGCCGCGCTCCGCTTCGGGACATGGGCCGATGCGCTGGTGACGAGCTACCTGGTCACGCCGGCCGGCGAGGGCGATCTGCTCGATCTCCGATCGTCGACGATGCTGCTCGGGCTGCGTCGGCTCGGACCTGGCCCCAACCTCGAGATCCACCGCGGCACCGTTTCCGGATCGGACTCGCGGGAGGACCGCTTCCGCATGTCGATCGACGAGCATCGTGGCGTCGGCTCGCTCGTGCCTTCGCTCTCGTCTCCTCGCGCGGTCGAGCAACTGGTCGTCGCGGCGAATCCGGCCCGCAACATCGTGCACTTCCGGGGGCAGGAAAGCCCTTCGGCGCTCGGCGCCGACCTCACCTTCCTCGAGTCCCTGCCTCGCGCGGCCTACACCTTCGCTCGGCACGAAGGCGAACTCGGGTCCTACGGGGCGCCGGTGCTCGTGCCGACCGGTTGGTTCGTCCTCGAGGTGCTCGTCGAGCGTTCGGTGATCTGGGGCGTTGGCGCGGATGCGGCGATGTTCAGCCAGATCACCGGCCCGTCCAATCGGGTCCGCTTCTTCGAGCAGCAGCGTCTTCCGATGGTGGAGCTCCCGGAGTGCGACGTCGAACCCGAACTTCCGAAGGAACTCGGCGACCTGCGGACGCCCCATCGCGCCGCGCTTGAACATGCCGCGGCCGATGCCGGCCGCAGCCTCGCGGACTTCGTGGTCCATCGCGTGGCGGTCGCCCATCCGCCGCTCTCGTCGAACATCATCCTGCGCTGGCGGCTGCCGAGCCGTCGGGATTCGGAGCCGCGATGAGCGACGCTTCGGCGACCACTCCGGACGGCGACACCCGCGACCCCGTGTCGGGGCTTCTCCAGGATCTCGCGGAGGCCTGTCGACGGGTTCTCGCCGAGTCGGTCCCCGATCCGACCGCGACGCGCGAGGTTGCTCGCCGGCTCGGGCTGAGCACGACCAACGCGTGGCGATTCGTCCGCCTGGCCCAAGATGGGGCCACCGCGAAGTCGCTGCAGTCGATGCCGGGGCCGCGTGCGTGGGCGGCGATGCTCTCGGCGCTCGAGGACCGCGGTGGCGCACCGAGCGCCATCGAGCCGCTGCGTCTCGCGGTGGCACGCCTGTACGCGGAACTCGACCGCCGCGGCCTGTCTCGTTCCGACCTCCCGCGCTTCGCGCGTGCCGACGGAGGCGAGTTGCCGGCGATCGATCGAGCTCGCGAGACCCGAACCAATGCGCTCCTCTGGGGAGCCTCGGCGGGCGGGATGGCCACGAGCTATCTGGTGCGGATCGATCCGGGGACCGGGCGGCCGCTGGTGATCGGGGTCTCGACGTTTGCCGGATTGCGTCGCATCCGACCTGGACCGGAGTGGTGCCTTCCGACCCCGGATCGTGTGCTCTTCGCCGATCGACGTGCCGTGCCATTCGCATCGGAGCCGCGGATCGAGGTCGACGCCGCCAGCCTGGTGTCCGACGACGCCCGCGCCGAGCTTGGGCGCTCCGCGGAAGGCCACATCGCGTTCCGTGGCCAGCATGCGACCACCGCGAGCCCGATCGATCTGGCGGTTTCGGCGGGCGGGCTTGTCGCCGCGAACGAGGCGTCAGGATCGGGCGTGCTGCCCGCGATCTTCGCCGCGCCGATCTGGATCCCCACGGCCGAGTTCGTGCTGGAGGTGTTGTTCGAGCGGTCCTCGGCTCCACCCGGCGATCCCCACGCGACCATCTACGCCCAGATCGGATCGAACGCCGTCGCCGACGTCGATCGGCACCACTTCGTCATGGGCGGATCCGCCTCGATCGAGGTGTTGTCGAAGGACGAGCGATGCAGGGATCTCGCACCACCCTTCGACAACGCCGCGAGGGCCGGCCGAACCCTCCATGCCGCCGCCATCTCGCAGGCGATCGCCGCGATGGGGCTCGAGCCGCACGACTTCGTTCGGCATCGCTGCGTGGTAGCGAACCCCGTGCTGTGCACGATGGTCGAGTTGGGCTGGCTGCCGGCGTGATCCTGGCGCGCGGAGGGGCCGGTTCGACGTGATGCCGGCGCCCCGAAGTGGCCTCTTCGGCGGTCGGCTCGTGGTCGGGAGCGTTGCATCGCGCAGCGAGCATTGGCGATGGGGCCTGGCGAAATGGGCTCTGCATCGCTCCGGCGTCGGGGACGCGTGGCCTCGCGGTCGATCGGCCCCTCGCCAAACGTTCGCGCTCGAGTGTTCCCCGAGACGCCCCGCGGTTGTGCCAGCGTTCCTGCGGTGTCCAATTCGAGGCGTCGATGCCGACTCCAGTCGGTCCGGCGACCGCCCGACGCCGTCGAGGCGGAGTCCTCGAAGACCCCCTGCAGGAAGCACGTCTCATGTTCAATCTGTCAGGATCTGGATTGGCCGTCGCGGCGGCCGCGATGCTCGTGTCCGCTTCGGCCGAGGCCGACTTCACCGTGGATCTGGGGTCGGGCAACCTGGCCGGCAACCAGACGCGGTTCGTGGACGTCGAAGTGACCGAGGCGATGATGCCTCCGGGGCAGGTCATGATCGGCTTCGAGTTCTCGATGGACTACGTGGCCGGGCCCGGCGTCGAGTGGGCGTCGGACATGGGCTTGTGGATCAACGACGCCGACGGTCGCCCGAGCGTGCAGATCGGGGGCTACAACATCCTGTTCGCCGACATCCAAGGGCCAGACTGGTCCTTCTACGGGCTGCCGTTTTCGGGACCGTATTCCGATGCGCAGCCGCTGACGCACAGCGGCATCGGCACGTGGCGGATCTGGATCGGCAACGCGTGGACCGGCGCCGCCGCGGTCGGCTACAACAACGTGACGCTGACCGTGATCGTGGGGGAGGCGGGGGCGTGCGCCACGTCGACGGAGAGCTGCGACCAGCCGCACAAGGACCCAGGCTGCAGCGACGCGGTCTGTTGCGGCCTCGTCTGCGAGTTCGATCCGACCTGCTGCGAGATCGCGTGGGACGGCTTCTGCGCCGCCTATGCCATCGATCTCTGCGGCATCTACCAGTACGAGTGCCCGGCCGGCGGGCCGGCCAACAACTGCCCGACCAACGCCACGCCGATCCTCGACGGCGACGTCCTGCCCTTCAACACGACCGACGCGGATCCGGTGGCGCCCCTCTCCGACTGCCAGACCGAAGCGACGCTCGGGCCGGACGTGTGGTTCCAGTACTGCGCGACCGAGAGCGGAGCGGTCACCTTCAGCGGCTGCGGGCAGACCGACTACGACCAGAAGATGCGGGCCTACAACATCGGCGACGGCGTCTTCGATCCCAACCTGCTGCCGGCGATGGAGATCGCCTGCGACGACGACGGATGCACCGGCACGCCGGCGTCGGCCTCGAAGATCACGGTTCAGGTGATCGCGGGCAACTGCTACCTCTTCGCCGTCGGCGGATTCGCCGGGGCGGTCGGCTCGGGCACGGTGTCGCTCGAGTACATCCCCGCCTACAGCTGCGGCGATCCGGCCGCCGGCTCCTGCTGCGACCCGGATCCGCTCGGACTGGGCTTCTGCGACGACGCGGACTGCTGCGCCACGGTCTGCAACATCGATCCGACCTGTTGCGAGCTGTCGTGGGATGTCCCGTGCGCGAACCTGGCCTACCTGAACTGCCCGAAGCTCTGCGACGCGCAGGACAACGACGACTGCTCCGGCGCCGTCGAGGTGTTCGGAGGCGCCAACTCGGTCGCGACGTACAACGCCACGACCGGGTCGATCCAGCCGCCCGCCGACGGCTGCACCTTCTACGGCCAGAGCACGATCTTCAACGACACCTGGTACGTCTACGAGTCGAACTGCGAAGGCTTCCTGACCTTCTCCTTCTGTCAGGAGGAAGGCGGCTCGGCGAACTGGGACACCAAGATGGCGGTCTGGACCGGCACCGACTGCGGCGATCTGGTCATCGCGGGCTGCAACGATGACGCCTGCGATCCGCTCTCGAGCCAGGTCAACGTGGAAGCGGTCTGCGGGGTGACCTATTGGATCCAGATCGGCGGCTACAACGGCAACCAGTACGGCTCCGGAACCTTGGCCATCAACTGCGGGGGCAAGACCTGCGGCGATCCGCCGATCCCCGGTGACCTCAACGGCGACGGCGTCGTGAACGGCGCCGATCTGGCGATCATGCTCGGCTGCTGGGGCCCGGTCACGAGCCCGGCCTGCGACGCGGCGGACATCGACGACGACGGGGTCGTCACCGGCGCGGATCTCGCGACGCTGCTTGGCAACTGGTCGAGCTGACCCGAGTTCGGCGCGGGCGATTCGCCCCCGCCGATCCCCACGGTTCTCCTGACCCCTCGGGCCCTTGCGGGCTCGAGGGGTCTTTGTCCATCCGCTCGCCGCATCGCCCTGAGGTCTCGCGGGTCGCCGAGCCAGTCGGGCGTCGGTCGGTGGCGTCCAGCGGGGCGGTCGAGCCGACCGCAGGATGTCGCGTTCGTCTGCGACTGCACCACCGCCTTGCAGGCTGTCGGCATGGAGGCGGTCGGGTGGGCCCCGGGAGATAAAAGGCTGTTCCCCGAGACGCTACCGGGCCCTTGAGCGATTGCTCGAGGCGGTTCAGGTGACAGACTCCCTACAACCGTTTCAAGCCGTCTCTTCCGCGTGCGAGGAGACGCATGGACGCGGCGGTCCCGCCGCGGCAGCGAACACCTCGAGAGGAGTGAGAATGAGCTTTCGAAATCGTCTTGGCAGGCATCTCGCGGCGTGTGCCGCGGTTGCGGCGGGCACGGCCGGCACGGCGTCCGCCGACATCGTGTGGTCGGGCATCGTCGACCTGAACATCCCGTCCACCTTCAACGGCCTCTACCTGAACCTGGTGACCGGTCAGTTCGAGAACTCGGGCGGCTCGGGCAGCGCAGTGCCGGGCTGGGACATCAACTTCTGGTCGCCCTCGCAGCTGGCGTTCTACGGCGGCTCGGCGGCCGGCGCGGTCGGCGGCAACGTCTATGTCGGCAATGCCGACGGCGTGAGCAACCTCGCCTTTGGCACCGAGATCGGTGCGGGCTCGAACTACCAGGGCTCGCTGGCAGCGTCGGCCGGGGCCAACGCCTTCAACCTCAACAGCTCTGAGAACCTCGTCGGCATCCGCTTCTTCAACGAGGCCGGCGGCACGATCCACTACGGGTGGCTCCGCGTCGAACTCGCCGGCGCCGTTGGCGATCAGCCGCGTGCGGTGGTCGAATACGCCTTCGAGAGCACCGCGGGCGCGTCGATCGCCGCGGGTGTGATCCCGGCTCCGGGCGCCATCGCCCTGATCGGTCTCGCGGGTCTCGCCGGTTCCCGGCGTCGCCGCAACGGCTGATTCCTCGCTCGTCGATCTCGACATCTCGATTTCGGCCTTCGCCCCCCCC
>JBMTTG010000028.1:0-17878 GCA_049449095.1 Phycisphaerales bacterium
GCGACGGCAGCGCGTCACCGCGAGACGGTGTCCTCAGTTCGGAGAGTGCTCCGCGACTCCCCGCCCTGACTTGCTTCGAACGTCGGTCAGTTCGCCCTGCCGAGACGGACGCCGATCACTCCCAAGGTGTCGAGACGCGGAGCGAACTGGAGACGCAGAGCAAGCCAGAAAACCGGTGACCTGGAGCGGCGACGGCAGCGCGTCACCGCGAGACGGTGTCCTCAGTTCGGAGAGTGCTCCGCGACTCCCCGCCCTGACTTGCTTCGAACGTCGGTCAGTTCGCCCTGCCGAGACGGACGCCGATCACTCCCAAGGTGTCGAGACGCGGAGCGAACTGGAGACGCAGAGCAAGCCAGAAAACCGGTGACCTGGAGCGGCGACGGCAGCGCGTCACCGCGAGACGGTGTCCTCAGTTCGGAGAGTGCTCCGCGGTTCTGCGGCTGCCCGCTTGGTTCGGACCAAGTGTCGAACCGCTACGCCCACCGCGTCGCGTGCCACTGCTTGCGTCCGCGGCGCAGCAGGATCACCCCTCGTCCGTTCGCGTCGAGCAGATCGCCGCGACGGAGGCGCCGCTCGGCCTCGGCCTTCTCGCCGTTGATCGAGACCGCGCCCGACGCGACGAACTCGCGAGCCTCGCGCTTGCTCTTGGCGAGCCCCGCGGCGACGAGCGTCTCGACGAGGTCCGCGCCCTCGCCATCGAGCGACGCGATCGCGTGATCGCTCGCCGGAAGATCTTCCGAGATCTCGGCGAGACTCGCCGCATCGAGCGAACGCACGTCGCCGGAGAAGAGCGCCGCGGCCGCGGCTTCGGCCCGCTGCCGCTCGCTCCGGCCATGGACGAGATCGGTCATCTCCGCGGCGAGCGTCCGCTGCGCCGACCGCTCCTGCGGCTTCGCGGCCTGCTCGGCCTCGATCGCCTCGATCGCCTCGCGCGGGAGCATCGTGTACCAGCGGAGGAACCGCCCGGCGTCCGCGTCGGCGACGTTCAGCCAGAACTGGTGGAATCGGTACGGACTCGTGCGCTCCGCCGACAGCCACACCGCGCCCTTCTCGGTCTTGCCGATCTTGCTGCCGTCGGCGGCGGTGAGCAGCGGCGCCGTCACGCCGAAGGCGAGCGACTCCGTCGAGCCCTCGCCGTGCTCGATCGCGTGCATGCGACGCACGAGGTCGATGCCCGAGACGATGTTCCCGAACTGGTCCGAGCCGCCCATCTGCACGGTGCAGCCGTGCGAGCGGTAGAGGTGCAGGAAGTCGTAGGCCTGCAGCACCATGTAGCTGAACTCGGTGTAGCTGATGCCGTGCTCGCGGCCCTCGAGCCGCGACGCGACCGAATCGCGCTGGATCATCGCGTTCACCGAGAAGTGCTTGCCGACGTCGCGGAGCACCTCGAGGTAGCCCAGCCCCCGCAGCCACTCGGCGTTGTCGACGAAGACCGCCCCGCACGGGCCGTCCACCTCGAGCAGACGCTCGAGGATCCGTCGCTGCCCGGCGAGGTTCGCCGCCACCTGCGCCTCGCTCTGGAGGCTTCGCTCGCTGGTCTTGCCGCTCGGATCCCCGATGAGGCCGGTGCCCCCGCCGAGCAGGGCGATCGGCCGATGCCCCGCGGCCTGGAATCGCCGCAGCAGCGTGACGGGCAGCAGGTTGCCGACGGTGAGGCTGTCGGAGGTCGGATCGAACCCGCAGTAGCCGGTGCGCGAGCCCGACGCGAGGTGCGCGGCGAGTTCGGGCGAGGTGGTCTGGTGCAGCAGGCCGCGCCAGGCGAGTTCGTCGAGGAAGTTCAAGGCGGAGGAGTCGGGCATCGGGGCGAGGATCGTACCGGTGGTGCAATCGCGGTCCGTAGGATCCGAAGGACCTTCGATTCATCGGCGCGCCGCGACGGCGCGCCGCAGCCTCTTGAGGAGACGGCCGCATGCGTTCCCACGAGATCGACTACCAGATCCACGGCGACGACCTCCAGTTCGTCGAGATCGCGCTCGACCCCGGCGAGACGGTGATCGCCGAGGCGGGCGCGATGATGTTCAAGAACCCCTCGATCGAGATGGCCACCCGCATGGGCGACGGCTCCTCGCCGCAGTCGGGCTTCCTCGGCAAGGTGCTCGGGGCCGGCAAGCGGATGCTCGCCGGCGAAGGGCTCTTCATGACCCACTTCACGCATCGCGGCGCCGGCAAGGCGACGGTCGCGTTCGGGGCGCCCTACCCCGGCAAGATCGTGGCGATCGACCTGGCGAAGTTCGGCGGACGCTTCCTCTGCCAGAAGCAGGCGTTTCTCTGCGCCGCGATGGGCACCTCCGTCTCGCTCGCCTTCACGAAGCGGTTCGGCGCCGGGCTCTTCGGCGGCGAGGGGTTCATCCTGCAGAAGCTCGAGGGCGACGGCCTCGCCTTCGTGCATGCCGGCGGCGCGGTGATCCATCGCGAACTCGGCCCCGGCGAGACGCTCCACGTCGACACCGGGTGCCTGGTCGGATTCACCGACGGCATCGACTACGACATCGAACGCGTGCCGGGCATCGGCTCGATGCTCTTCGGCGGCGAGGGGCTCTTCTTCGCGAGCCTCACCGGTCCGGGCAGCGTCTACCTGCAGTCGCTGCCCTTCAGCCGCATGGCCGACCGCATCCTCGCCGCGGCGCCAAGCGCCGGCGGCAAGGCGCAGGGCGAGGGCTCGATCCTCGGCGGAATCGGAAGGATCCTCGACGGCGACAACCGCTGAACCCGATCGTGACCGACGACGCGAGTTCGCCGCTCAGCCGGCCGCGACCGCGGCGGACTTCTTCTCGATGTCCGCAAGCAGGTCCGCCCAGCTCTTGTCGAAGGAGTCGCGTCCCTCGACCTGCAGCTGCGCGCCGAGCCCGGCGACATCGATGCCCGCCGCGGCGATCTTCGCGAGCATCGCCTCGCAGTCGCCGCCGTCGTCCCGCTGCGGAGCCCCCACCGCGGTCAGCGCCGCGGTCGCCTCGAGCGTCTCCTCGGGCATCGTGTTGACGGTGTCGGGCGCCGCGAGCGCCGTGACGTAGTACGCGCCGGCGAGGCTCGGATCCTTGACGCCCGTGGAGGCGAAGAGCAGCCGCTGCGGGCGCGCCCCGGCGGCCTTGAGCTTCAGGAAGCGATCGGACTTCTTGAGATCGACGAACGCCTTGTAGCACTGCTCGCCAACCGCGATCCCAAGGCGGTTCGCGAGGTCGGCGGGCAGCTTCGACGCGCTGGCCTTGTCCCATCGCGAGATGAAGAGCGACGCCACCGAGCAGACCTTGAGATCGAGCCCCTCGGCGAGCCGCCGCTCGAGGCCCTTGAGATAGGCGTCGGCCGCCGCGAGGTACTGCGCCCGATCGAAGAGGAGCGTCACGTTGACGGGAATGCCCTCGTAGGTGAGCTGCTCGATCGCGGGCAGACCCTCGGGAGTGCCGGGCACCTTGATGAAGAGGTTGTTGCGGCCGGCCGCGGCGTGGAGTTCGCGGGCCTGGGCGAGCGTCGCCTGCGTGTCGTTGGCGAGCAGCGGCGAGACCTCGAGCGAGACCCATCCGTCCACCCCATCGGTGTCGCGATGCACGCCGCGGAAGAGGTCGGCGGCACGGGTCAGGTCCTCGATCGCGAGCTTGAAGAAGAGCTTCTCGCCGGAGAGCCCCTGGTCGAGCAGCGTCCGGATCGAGGTGTCGTAGGCGTCGCCGCCCGCGATCGCCTTCTGGAAGATCGTGGGGTTCGAGGTGAGGCCCGTCACCGCCCAATCCGAGATGTACTTCGCGAGCACGCCTTCGTCGAGCATGGTGCGGGTGATGTTGTCCACCCAGATGCTCTGGCCGAGGCGATGGACAAGGACGGTGCCGGGCGTGGAGGCGGCCATGGTGGTTCCTTCGGAGTGGTCGCGCGTGACGCGACTCGGTGGTGACGACTCGACTCGCCCGTCTCGAACCGGTCACGAGCACCGGAGACGCGAGTGGGAGGCGAGTATAACCCTCGCCTCCGGCGTCCTGGATCGCCGGATCGCCCCTCTCGATCCCGCGCGACTTCTCCGGAGATTCCTCCATGCCCCGCTCCGCCGCCAAGCCCGTCCGAATCGACCGAACCCCGGAGTGGAAGGCCCTCGCGGCCCACGCGAAGAAGACGCGCGGCCGCACGCTCGGCGACCTCTTCGCGAAGGATCGCCGCCGCGCCGAGCGCTTCACCGTCGAGGGCGCCGGACTGCGGATGGACTACTCCAAGCATCACGTCGATGCGGAGACGATGAAGCTTCTGTTCGCCTTGGCGAAGCGGGCCGGGCTCAAGGCGCGGATCGCCTCGATGTTCAAGGGCGACAAGATCAACATCACCGAGCATCGGGCGGTGCTGCACGTGGCCCTGCGGGCGCCGAAGGGCGGCGTGATCAAGGTGGACGGCGAGAACGTGGTCCCGCAGGTCCACGAGGTGCTCGGCCGCATGGGCGCCTTCGCGAAGCGGGTCCGCGGCGGCACGTGGAAGGGCGCGACCGGCAAGCGGATCCGCAACGTGGTCAACATCGGGATCGGCGGCAGCGACCTCGGGCCGGTGATGGCCTACAAGGCCCTCGTCCACTACAGCGACCGCTCGATGAACTTCCGGTTCGTCTCGAACGTCGACGGCACCGACTTCGTCGAGGCCGTGCGCGACCTCGATCCGGCGGAGACGCTCTTCATCGTCAGCTCGAAGACCTTCACCACCCTCGAGACCATGACCAACGCGCACACCGCGCGGAAGTGGCTGCTCGCGGGCCTGAAGAAGGCCTCGGGCGGCAAGAGTCTTCCCGCGAATGCGACCGCCCGGCACTTCGTCGCGGTCTCGACGAACGCGAAGGAGGTCGAGGCGTTCGGCATCGACACCGCCAACATGTTCGGCTTCTGGGACTGGGTGGGCGGCCGCTACTCGATGGACTCCGCGATCGGCCTGAGCACCATGCTCGCGATCGGGCCCGAGCGATTCGCCGAGATGCTGCGGGGCTTCCATGCGATGGACGAGCACTTCCGCACCACGCCGCTCGAGCGGAACCTCCCGGTGATCATGGGGCTCGTCGGCGTCTGGATGAACAACTTCCTCGGCTACCCGTCGCTCGCGGTGCTCCCCTACGACCAGTACCTCTCGCGCTTCAGCGCGTATCTGCAGCAGCTCGAGATGGAGTCCAACGGCAAGCACGTCACGCTCGCGGGCGATCGCGTCGCGTGGGACACCTGCCCGACGATCTGGGGCGAGCCCGGCACCAACGGGCAGCACGCCTTCTATCAGATGATCCATCAGGGCACGCGGATCGTGCCGTGCGACTTCATCACCTTCTGCAAGCCCATCTCCGGGCTGCCGCACCACCACGACCTGCTCGTCGCGAACGTCTTCGCGCAGGCCGAGGCGCTCGCCTTCGGCAAGAGCAAGGCCGAGGTCCGCGCCGAGGGCGTCCCGAGCGAACTCGTGCCGCACAAGGAGTTCGACGGCAACCGCCCGAGCACCGTGGTCATGGGCGAACGCCTGACCCCCTTCTCGCTCGGCACCCTGATCGCCCTCTACGAGCACAAGGTCTTCACGCAGGGCACCGTCTGGCAGATCAACAGCTTCGACCAGTGGGGCGTCGAACTCGGCAAGGTGCTCGCGAAGAAGATCATCCCCGAGCTCGCGGCGAAGAAGCCCGTCGGCGACCACGACAGCTCGACCAACGCGCTGATCAACTTCTATCGCAAGCACCGCGGCCGCTGAGTCGCGAGGGTTTGCAAGCAACCTTCGAACGCGTTGCGCCCGCGCGGAGTCGGGGCACCGCGGACGTCGTGGGTTCGCCTACGGGCAGCCGCCCCACGCAAGCAGCATGAGGCCGATGTCCGAACCGGTGACGATCCCGTCGCCATCGAGGTCGGCCTCCGGGTCCGGCTGACCCCACCGCAGGAGCAGTTGCCCGAGATCGGACCCGTTCACCATGCCGTTGCCATCGAGGTCCGCCACGCAGGGCGACGCGTCCACCATGAAGACCCGGTCGACGAGGACCTGATTCTCGGCGCCGGATCCTCCGTACGCCGGTCCGTCGAGCTTCAGCGAGACATGCACCTGCCAGAGGTTGGCCTCGCCCTCCTCGTGGAGATGGCGACCGATCTCGAGGTGGGTGGTCCAGCTTCCGCCGAAGAAGACCCAGGTCTCGGGAGTCACCTCGATCTCGCCGAGCGAGACGAGCTCGTACACCCCCGCCTCGAAGTCGCCCGGCGCGAGGTTCACGTCGGCGACCCGCAGGCCGGTGTCGAACTGATGGCCTCCGACCGAGAACGGCAGATCGGGCGAATCGACCACCGCGGCGTAGCCCCTCGCCGCCTCCGGATCGAGCATCACCCGCGGCCAACCGCGATGGCGATACGGCACGAAGGTGCGGATGCGCGACCGCGCGATGCCGTCGAAGGCGTCCGGCAACGGCTGCTCTCCGCCGCCGCCGAGGATGATCGTCGTGAAGTATTCGAGGTCCGCCTCGCCGATCGCAACGACCCCCGGCGTGTCGTTGATCGACGTCAGACGGTCCACCACCACGGTGTGGTCGGTGTAGATGTCCGGATGCAGATCGACCAGATCGAACCAGCGCCAGAGCGTCGCGAGATCCAACTCGCGGCGCGCAAGCCGGACGTTCCTCGTCACCGCCTCCGGGCCTCCGTCGATCGCCTCGAGCATCGCGTCGAAGAGACCCTGCCACTCGTGCAGCCTCTCGGCGGTGAGATAGGGGAAGGTCAACTCGTCGAACTCCCGCGACTTGTAGCCGACGCCCGGCGGCAGCTCCGCCATCGCGAGGCGCCCGGCCTCGAGCGCCTCGAGGAACGCGCGCATCGCCGGCGCCGCCGGCCCGTAGAGCGCGTCGGTCACTTCCTCGAGGATCGCGTCGACGTCGGCATCGACGTCCTTGCACAGCGCGTAGAAGAGATAGGCCTGCACCTCGCTCCATCCGCTGCGGGCGGTGTAGCCGGCATGGTCGGTGAAGACGCCATCCACGCCCGCCTCGTGCATCAGCCGCAGGTTCGTCGCGAGGCGCTCGACGTTGCCCACCGGCATCGAGATCCCCGTGCCCCACGGATTCGGATAGAGCCACGCCCACAGGTTGCCCGGCGCCGCGATCCGGCCCCAGGCCTGCAGGTGGGCGTAGGTCTCCTGGATCTCCGGGTCGGGATGGCTCCAGTCGGCGAAGTAGCTGTCTTCGATCGGCGCGAAGTCGATCACGAGGTTCGACGGAAGCGTCGCGCCCGCCGGCAGCGTCGGCGGAATCTGGGTCTGATCGCGGCGATAGGCGAGGCTCGCCACGCGGACCTCCGGATGCGTCGTCTCGAGCTCGCCGCAGAGCTCGAGGAGATAGTCGTAGAGCGGACCGCCGGGGCTCTGGTACTGCTCCATGAGCGCGTTGCAGGGACCGCAGTGGCAGAGACGGCCCGGCGTGTCGTTCGCCGAGACCGACACCACGCATCGCTCGCCGACGCTTGCGATGCCGCCAAGCAGGTTCTGCGTGAGCTCGGCCCGGAGCTCATGGTTCGACAGGCAGAGCTGGCGATTCGAGACGCGGGTGCCCTGTTCGTTCAGCGTGAACCACTCGGGGTTGGTGCTGAAGTAGTCGGCACGCGGAATCCAATCCCAGTTCGCCGCGTAGTTCGGCAATCCGTTCGCCGGCACAAGGCCGCCAAACGAGTGCGGCAGGTTCAGGGTGTCGTCGATCTCCGACTCGTAGCCCAGGTCGCCCACCCCGATCGCCTCGGCCCGAGGCGTGATGCCCATGTTGATCCCGTGCTCGTAGTAGAAGCGCAGGTCGGACGAGAGTTGCACGCGACGGTGGGCGAAGTCGAAGCCCCCGATGCGCTCGAACGGCTCGAGCACCACGGTCGGCGTGTCGGGAAGCACCGGCGCCTCGTAGGGCGTGTACCAGCGGCGCCCGAGCGAGACTTCCGCGAAGTCCATCGCGGCGTGGTAGGAGCCGTGCACACCGACTCCGTAGAGCAGGATGTCCTCGCCGATCGAGCGGGCGACGTGCTGCTGCGGCCCCAATCCCGCCAGCGGATCGTCGCCGAGCCGGTCGAGCGCCGGCTCGCTCAGGCCCACGAAGATCGCCGGCCCGAGACCGTCGAACTCGGAAGCCTCGAGGATCGGAAGCTCCGCCCCGGTGATGCCCTCGAGGTAGTAGGCGAGCCGATCGGCTGCGACACGCTCGACGGCGGTCGCCTCGACCGGAATCACGATTCGATGTTCGCTGACGCCGTTCTCGGCGAGCGTGATCGAGGCGAGGCCAGGGCGAGCGCCCACGACGCCCGCGACCAGCAGCGTGATGGCGATCGCCGCGCGGCGAAGCGGCTCGGGAACGTCGATCGCGGCATCGGTGGTCGGAGGTGGAATCATGGGGCAGTCACCGAGCGAAGGGTGTCGCTGATCGGTCGATCGGCGTTCGGGATCGGGCATGACCGCGGCCGCGGGAGTCCGCGGTCTCGGCCTCGCCTCACCGTGGCAACGACGTCGGTCGCGCGCGGTTCGATCAAAGGGCGTCGTTTCACCCTGCGACGCATCCAGCCGCCGGGATCGCGTGCGATTGCGGTGAACACCCTCGCACACCACCGGCGTCAGATCATCGATCGCGAGAGGCGATCGACCGCACCGGCGATCTCGTCGACCGAACGATCGAGTTCCTCGGCGGTCGTCTCCGGCCCGAGGCTGAAGCGCACCGAGCCGTGGGCGATCTCGCGGGGCAGGCCCATCGCGAGCAGCACCGGCGACGGATCGAGCGATCCGCTGCTGCACGCGGCGCCGGCGGACGCGTGGACGCCCCGCTCCGAGAGCACGACGAGGATCGCCTCCGCCTCGAGCCGCGGAAATCCGAGGTTCGAGGTGTTGGGAAGCCGCGGCGCCGCCGACGCGTTGGCGACCGCGCCGTCGCAGCGCGCGAGCACTGCACGCTCGAAGCGATCCCGCAGCGCCGCAATCCGCTCCCAGCGCCCTTCGGCGATCTCCGCGCGAGCCCTCTCCGCCGCGGCCCCGAGCCCGACGATTCCCGGCACGTTCTCGGTGCCGCCGCGGCGCTCCCGCTCCTGCGGCCCGCCGACGATCTGCGAAGCCAGTCGAACTCCGCCGCGCACCAGCAGCCCGCCGACGCCCTTGGGGCCGTGGAACTTGTGGCCGGAGAAGGTGAGCAGATCGATCGGCAACGTCGAGAAGTCGAGCGGCAGCCGCCCGGCCCACTGCACGGCATCGCAGTGGAACCGCACGCCGCGCTCGCGGCAGATCGCGCCGATCTCGGCGACGGGGGCGATCACGCCCGTCTCGTTGTTGGCCCACATCAGCGAGACGAGGGCGATCTCCGAGGATCGAGCGGCGAGCAGCTCGCGGAGCGCGTCGATCTCGACCACGCCATCGGAGCCATGCGGCAGCCAGCACACCTCGACGCCGCGAGCGGCACATCGCTCCGCGCACTCCCGCACCGCCGAGTGCTCGAGGCCGCTCGTCACCAGCACCTGCCGCGGCGAGTCCTCGAAGTGCTCGAGCGTGCCGCGGATCGCAAGGCTCGCCGACTCGGTGCCACCGCTGGTGAAGACGACTTCCCGATCGCGGCATCCGAAGAGACGCGCCACCGAGGCTCGCGCGAGTTCGACCCGCTGCCGCGCCTCGATGCCTGCCCGATGCACGCTCGAAGGATTGCCCCAGCAGGACTCGAGCGCCTCCCGCATCGCCGCCACGACCTCCGGCGCCGGCCGCGTGGTCGCGTTGTGGTCGAGATGGATCGGCTCGGGCATGCGGCGAGTCTACGAACGCGGGGATCCCGACGGGGCGCTGCTCACAGCCTTCCCGCCGACTGCCGCTTCCCGATCGCGAACCACCAGGCCCCAAACCCGATCGCCGCGATGAAGGCGCCGCCGGCGGCGACGAGGAACACCGCGTCGGCCTCGAGTCCCGAGCGCCGGCTCGCGAGGAAGACGAGGCTCGCGAGGCTGCTCGCCACGAAGCTCACCGCGTTCGCGGTGCCGAGGAACCGGCCACGCGACTCCTCCGGCGAGAACTTCTGCAGCATCGTCTGCAGCGGCACGATGTAGAAGCCCGCGGCGATCCCGAGCGGGACAAGCAGCACGCCGACGGAGATCGGATCGCGCGGCGCGAACGCGAGCGCCACCATCGAGATCGCCATGCCGAGCGCCCCGAACGGCGCGAGCCCCGGGCGAACCCGCGTGCCCGACGCAAGCCCGGCGATCATGCTGCCGACGCCGATCGCGATCGCCACCACGCCAAGCAGGTTGGCCGCGACCGCGGCGCTTGTCCCGAGAAGGTCCTTGTAGTCGGGCAGGATCAGCAGCACGAGCATGCCGAGCAGATAGAAGAAGCTCCACGCGAGCGTGACCGCAAGCAGCGGTCCGCGCGCCATCTCGCGAAGCGATCGCCAGTAGGTGCCGATCGGGTTCCAGTCGAAGCGAAGGTCCGGCGTCGCGGCCCGAAGCCTCGGAAGCCCGAGGCTCGCAACGACGCCCAGCACGGCGACCGCCACCATCGCCGCGCCGGGCAACCACGCGGCCCCGGGTGCGGAACCATCTGCCGGCGCAAAGGCGTCGTAGATGGGGCCGGCCGCGATCATGCCCGCGATGATCGCGAGGTTCGTGAACAGGTTGATGGTGCCGTTGGCGCCACTCAGACGCTCCCCCCGCACGAGTTCGGGGATCACCCCGTACTTCGCCGGACCGAAGAACGCGCTCTGCGTCGCCATCAGCACCATCGCGAACACCGCGAGCCACACGCTCCCGAGGAGAAACGCGAGGCCCGCGATCGCGACCGCCGCGACCTCCGCGATCTTGAGCCCCACGGTGAGGTCGCGCTTGCTCGTGCGATCGGCGATCTGCCCGGCCCAACCGCTGAACACGATGAAGGGCAGCGTGAGGCACAACCCCACCCAGCCCTGCCCGCCGTCGCCGAGCGACGCGGCCCAGATCCCGCCCGACGCGACCGCCGCGCCGAAGAACTGCGTGACCAGCAGCGAGGCGAATCCCGAGTGGGGGTGGCTCGAGGGCGAGGCGGCCGGATCCGTGCCATCGCGACTCAACTCGCCGCTCCCGCCGTCCCACCGCTCGCGGCAGCCTCGGCGGCGGCATGGTGGCTCGCGGCGGCCGAGACGTCGATCGAGGAACTTCCGCCGCGAAGCGACGCCAGCCCGGCGATGCCCGTGCCGAAACCCTTCAGCGGCTGGAACCAGACCTCGTCTCCGGAGAGCGGGTCGAGGCACCACGTGTAGCCCTGGCAGTTCACGATCAGCCGATCGCCGTCGATGAGGATCGACACGTAGCCGCCGCCCTTCGACGCCTTCCAGTCCCAGCGGATCTCGCCCGAGTAGCGGTCCAAGGCCACCACGCGGCGGTTGAAGCCGACGAAGACGAGGTCGTCGAGGCGAGGCGAAGATCCGTCGATCGCGCGGGCCATGGCCCGGAGTGTAGAGATCGATCGCGGTTCGCCGCGGAGGATCACTTCGGCGGTGCCGTGGGCGACTCGCGGGGCGTCGGCGGCGCGAGCCGGCCGGTGGCCATGGCGAGGTTCGCCGCGGCGATCCGGATCGCCGCTCGGGAGTCCTGATCGACCTGCCGAGAGTCCGCGAGCCCGCGGCGGGCCTCGTCGACCTCGACGAAGGTCGCGAGGCCTTCGTCGAAGGAGGCCATCGCGGACTCGAAGTTCGCCTCGCTCGCCGCAAGCAGCGACTTGATGACCGAGCGCTGCCGCAGCGCCGTCGCGAGGTCGTTGTAGGCGCGCCAGACCTCGCGGACGGCTCGATCGCGTGCGACCGCGATCTCCGCACTCGCGGCCGCGACGCTCGCGAGCGCCATGCGGACGCGGGTATCGGTGATCTCGCCGTCGAGCAGCGGCACGCTGATGCCGACCCAGGCGCCGTACCACGGCTCCGTCACGCTCTCCCACCCGAGTCCGTCGACGTCGAAGCCGACGAGCGGGATCGAGACGTTCGCGCCGGCGGTCACGGTCGGATTCCGCCCCGCCCGCGCCAGTCGCAGTTCCGCCTGGGTCGCCTGGTACTTCGCCACGCTGGCGGCGAGATCCTGACGCCGGCCGATCGCTTCGGCGACGAGGGTCTCCACGCGCGGCGCGAGTTCCGGAAGGAGTTCCTCGTCCGCGAGCTCGATCTCGAGCCGGGTGTCCGGCGAGAGTCCGATCGCCTCGAGCAGGTCGATCCCCGTCGTCGACACCGCCGCTCGCGCCGTCTCGACCTCGAACTGCGCCTGCACGCGGCCACGGACGGCGGCGAGGAGTTGCGTGTCGGTCGCGAGACCGTGCTCGCGAAGGCTTCGGACCGCCGCCTCGAGCTTCTCGGCGGCGGCCGCGGAGACCTCCGCGGTCGAGACCCGCTCGATCGACGTGACCTTGGCGTGGTACGCGACGGTGACCGCGTAGGCGATCTCCGAGTGCGCGAGGTTGAACTCGGCGTCGGCGAACACGGCGCGGGACTTCGCCACGGACTCCGCCGCCTCGCGACGCCCGAAGTCGTAGAGCAGCCAGGTCAGTTCGAGCCCCGGCACGAGATCGGCGGTCTCCGCGGAGAACGAGTTCGAGTCGATGAGCGGCGGAACCTCGGGGATCGGGAAGACCGCCCGCTCGTAGCCGGCCATCAGCGAGGCCGCGAGCATCGGCTCGTACGCGCCCTCGACGAGACCGATGGCGATCGCCGCCTCGCGGGCCCGTTCCCAGGCGACGCGGGTGCCCGGATTGGTGCGTTGGGCGAGATCGATGAGCTCGGCGAGTCCGTAGCGGCGATCGGGATCGATCGCGGGCGGTTCACCCAGCCACGGAAGGCCTTCGCCTGATCGCGCCGCATCGCGGTGCTCCGGCCGCGGCGCCAACTGGCCGGTCGCGATCGACTCGAGCGTCGGCGCCAAGGCCGCCTCGCCGCTCGAGAGCCACGGGCGATCGGGCGAGGGCGGCGCCAGATCCTCGAACGGGGTGCTCGTTCGGCACCCCCAAACCCCGAGGACCGATGCACCGAGCACCACGGTGCACGACCGAACGGATGGGAGCGGGCTGATGCGAAGTGGCACGGGCGGTCTGATCTCGCAGGCGCACCTCGCACGACGACCGAACGCCGTACGATGGAGCGTCGATGCTACGGAACGCCCATGGCGATCGCAACGAGTCGGCGAACGAAGGCCGACGCGCGAGACGTTCCGGTTCCGCCGCGTTCGCCGCGGCCATGCCCATCGGCCAACCCATCTACGACTTCTTCGGCGCCTACATCCCCGCGTGGCTTCCCGCCTTCGGGCTCGGGTTCCTCGGGATGATCGTGCTTCGCGGCGCGCTCGTCGCGATCGGCCTGCACGACCGCATGCCGGCGAAGGTGTTCGTCTACCTCGCCGCGACCGTCCTGTTCTCCTGCATCGCCTGGTTCATGCTCCTCGAGCTGAGCTGACGCTCCCCGCCCCGTCGGAACCGATTCCGATGTCCGCATCCACCGACCAGTCGAAGTCCCCAGCTCCCGCAGCGGTCCGCGACGATCGCCCTGCGTCGGCGAGGATCCGGACCTTCGCGGCCTCCGTGGTCGGCGCGGCGGTGGTCGTCGGAGCGTTCCTGATCGCCGCCGAAGCATGGCGATTCGACCAGCGGCACCCCAGTTCCGACACCGCCGTCGTGAACGCGGACACCGTGGGCATCGCTCCGCGGGTCGGCGGACCGATCGTCGCGCTTCACGTGCGACAGGGCGATCGGGTCGAAGCCGGGCAACTGCTCTTCGAGATCGATCCCACGGGCTTCGATCTCGTGTTGCGCGAAGCGGAGGCCGCCTTGACCGCCCTCGATGCCCAGATCCGCCTCGAGGCGCTGCGCGAAGTCCAGCTGCGGCTGGTGGCGGAGGCGGCGGAGGCCGATGTCGCGGCCGCGATCGCGCAGGCGGCGAATCGACGGGTCACCGTCGAGCGGCTCGAGCCGGTGACCGCCAGGGGCTTCTCGACCGAGGAACTGCTCGACGAGGCCCGCACCGCCCTCGCGACCGCCGAGGCGATGGTCGTCGCCGCCAAGGCCCGCGCCGCCGCGGCGGCTGCGGCGCAGAGCGAACTCGAGGAGCTTCGTGCCCAACGAGCCGGCTTCGAGGTCGCGATCGAGCTCGCCCGCTTTGAACGAAGCCATTGCGAGGTGCGGGCCCCGGTCGCCGGAACGGTGATCAGCCTCGACCTGGCGGAGGGAGCGTTCGCGATGCCGGGGCTCGAGGTCTTTCAACTGGTCGCCGCCGACTCGTGGGTCGTGGATGCGCTCTTCCTGGAGGGTGAACTTCAGCGGATCCGGCCGGGCGACCGCGCGGAGGTCGTGGTGATGACCGCCCCCGACCGCCGATGGCGAGGCGTCGTCGAGTCGATCGGCGTCGCGGTCAGGCCTTCCGACGAGCTGGTCTTCCAAGGCATCCCGGTCATCCGCCGCAAGCTCGACTGGGTGCGGGTGGCGCAGCGATTCCCGGTTCGCCTGCGGATCGAGGACGGAGATCCCGATGTCTTCCGCATGGGTGCGAGCGCCACCGTCGCGATCGCACCGACGAACGCCGGCGGCGATGACTGAGCCCCCCGTCGGATCGCTCGCCCTCGCGTCGTCATGGCTGCAGGCGGAGCTTCGGCCGTTCGCGGGACGAGCCGAAGCCGCCACGCGGATCGCCCTCGGCGTGTGCTTGACCGCGTTCCTGGTCCTGCTCTTCGAGCTTCCGGGGCTCGACATCGCGGCATACATCCCGCTCTTCACCTACCGGCGAGACCGTCGCAGCACGATCAAGCTGGGCGTGGCGTTCGGGCTGTTCGCGATGCTGGCGGTCGGCACCACCCTTCCGCTCTGGGCGATCAGCGAGAACCGCTGGGCGTTGCGGTTCATCGTGCTGACCCTGGTGACCTTCGTCACCTTCGACGCCATGCTGATCCCGAAGCTCGGACCGCTTGCCTTCGCGATCGGCTCGCTCACCGTGCTGCTGCTGACCTTCGCGGGCCTCGTGCCGGATGGCGAATTCGTCACGACGGAACTGCTCAAGGCCGCGACCTCGATCGCGATCGCAGGCGGCGTCTCGGCGTGCATCGCGTCGGTGCCATGGATCACCGTTCCCGAGGCGGAAGCCGCGGAGGAGGAGTCCGAGCACGCCTTCACGTCGTCCGACCGGGCGATCTTCGCGGCCCGCGGCACGATCGCGGTCATGCTGGGCTTCGTGATCTTCAACGCGACCGACTGGTTCGGGATCCACACCTGCATGTTCACGACGCTCTTCATCGCGACACCGGAGCGAGAACGCCTGCTCCGAAAGGGCGCTCTGCGCATCGGCGGCGCCGCGTTCGGCAGCCTGCTGGCGCTGGTCGCGATGGTGTGGGTGGTTCCGCAGCTCACCGACGTCGCGGGCTTTCTCGCCATGGTGGCGATCGTCTCGCTGCTCGCGGGCTGGGTGGCGGCTGGAAGCGAGCGGATCAGCTACGCGGGCATGCAGATCGGGCTGGCGTTCTTCCTCGGCGTGCTCGCGCTTCCGGGTCCGATCTACGAGTTGAGCGAGGCGAGGGATCGCGTGATCGGCGTCCTGCTCGGGGTGCTGCTGGCCTGGTTCGCCTTCGCCCCGGGGACGCTCGGGCTCGATTGGCCGTTTCGCAGGAGTCCGCCGAGCGGGCGCCCGGTCGAGTGATCGCCTCGAGCCCCCTGCTCGGAGTGCTCCGGTCTCCATGGCGTGAACCCGGAGAAGACGAAGGCCTCCGCGCGATTCCCTCGCGGCCCTGACGCAGGCTGGAGGCGGCGCCTCGCTCTCACGCCCGCTCCCAAACGAACACCGCCCCGGCCGGAGCCGAGGCGGGTGGGTTCATGCGGATGAGAGGGATCGAACCTCCACGGGATTTTACTCCCACAAGAACCTGAATCTTGCGCGTCTGCCAATTCCGCCACATCCGCGTGCGGGAGGGCGAGAGTGTAGCGAGCGGAGCGGTCCGGCGCGCCTCTCACACGCGAAGACGCGTCAAGAGAAACACCTCCCCGACGTCGCAGAGCGCCGCCGAGGAGGTGTCGGAGCGGATCGGTCGGACCGGACGGTCACTCCTCGCCGTCGGCGGCCTCCGCCGGCGCCGCGGCCCGGGCGGGCGCCGGCGTGCCAAGCCGCGCCTCGAGCACCTTCCGGCGGAGCTCCTTGCAGAGCTCGGGGTTCTCGCGCAGGAAGCCCTTCGCGCTCTCGCGGCCTTGCCCGATGCGGGTCTCGCCGTAGCTGAACCACGAGCCGGCCTTGTTCACGATGTCGTCGGCGACAGCGAGGTCGAGCAGGTCGCCGACCGAACTGATGCCCTCGTCGAACATGATGTCGAACTCCGCTTCGCGGAACGGCGGCGCGATCTTGTTCTTGACGACCTTGGCCCGAACCCGGTTGCCGACGTTGCGCTCGCCGTCCTTGATCGCGCCGATGCGCCGGATGTCGATGCGGATCGAGGCGTAGAACTTGAGGGCCCGGCCGCCGGTGGTCGTCTCGGGGCTGCCGAACATCACGCCGATCTTCTCGCGAAGCTGGTTGATGAAGATCACGATGCAGTCGCTCTTGGCGATGGCGCCGGTCAGCTTCCGCAGCGCCTGGCTCATGAGGCGGGCCTGCAGGCCGACGTGGCTGTCGCCCATCTCGCCCTCGATCTCCGCCCGCGGGATGAGCGCCGCCACCGAGTCGACCACGATGATGTTCACCGCGTTCGAACGCACAAGCAGTTCGCAGATCTCGAGGGCCTGCTCGCCGGTGTCGGGCTGCGAGACGAGGAGTTCGTCGAGGTTGACCCCGAGCCGCTTCGCCCACGACGGATCGAGGGCGTGCTCGGCGTCGATGAAGGCCGCGACGCCGCCCTCGCGTTGGCAGTTGGCGATCGCGGTGAGGGCGAGGGTGGTCTTGCCGGAACTCTCCGGCCCGTAGATCTCGACGACGCGGCCCTTCGGAAGCCCGCGTCCGCCCAGGGCGAGGTCGAGGCTCAGCGCTCCGGTGGGCACGCCCGGGATCACCGGGATGTCGTCGCCATCGAGGCGCATGATCGAGCCCTTGCCGAAGCTCTTCTCGATCTGCCCGAGCGCCCGCTCGAGCGCCTGCTGGCGGCCCTTGTCCTCGGCGGAGACCGGATCGGCCTTCGCGGCGCGCCCACGGGACTTGGTTTCCTTGACGTCCTTGACTTCGACGGTGCTGGCCATGGCAGGGTCCTTCCTGACGAGTGTGGAGATCTGACGTTCGATTCGGTGTTGGAGAGGTCGTTCGCCGTCCCGCCGGCGGGGCGTCTGGGGGAACGCCCAAACCGGCGGTAGGTGTTTGTTCGGGTGATCTTGCCCGCGGGCTTGAATGCCGTCAAGCGACCAGTGACGACTCCCTGGCAGAGTCTCCCCGAACCGTGGCGGCAGACTACCGCCCCGCCGCGGCGTCCCGCGGGTCTGCTGCCAAAACGCCGGACGCCGGCCGACCCGGACGGCGGAACCGACCCCGACCTGCCACGATCCTCCGATGCCCCCGACATCCCCGATGCCCCCCATCGAAGCGCTCGCCGCCCGTCAGCTCGCCGCCTACAACGCCGCCAACCTCGACGCGTTCTGCGACTGCTATCACCCCGAGGTGCGAGTGCTCGAGGATCTCGAGGAGCGCGTCGCCGGGATCGAGGCGTTCCGCGAACGCTATCGCGAACTCTTCGCCCTCTGGTCCTTCGGCGCGGAGGTCTCGCAACGGCTCGTGCTCGGTCCGCACGCGATCGATCTCGAGCGATGGTGGCGGATCGATCCCGATCGGGAACTTCGATCCGAAGGCCAGATCCTCGTGCGCTACTCCCTTCGCGACGATCGGATCGGGACGGTCCAGTTCCTGCGGGGGTGATGGGCTCGACAGTCCGCGAGTCGCGTCACGCGTCCGTCGCTCGCTTCGCTCGGCGGGCGGTCACATGGACGGGATGGACTGGATGGACGCGAT
>JBMTTG010000029.1:0-17521 GCA_049449095.1 Phycisphaerales bacterium
CCCCAACCTTCGATCTCGCTCGAAGTCACCTTCCGCGATGGCCGGGCCATGGCGGCCTATCTGAGGATCGGCGGGGCCCATGGGGCGGTGAGGCGTTGCGTCGAGATGGATGATGTCGTGGTCGATCTCGATGAGCACGGGGCGCTGGTGGGCATCGAGATGCTCTCGCCAAGCCGGGTCACCGCGGAGCAGATCGATGCGATCCTCGCGGAGCGGGGATTCGGTCCAATCGATCCCGCAATCCTCGAACCGCTGCGGGCGGCCTGAGGAGTTCAGACGGCCCGCAGGCGACGCAAGATCGACGCGCCGTCGCACGCGTCACCCCGCAAACATCTCCGGCCGAACGTCCCACACCCCGAGCCGCGACTCGACGGCGCGGCCGAGCCGGACGAGCGTGCCTTCGTCGAAGAGCCGTCCGGTGAAGGTCGCCGACCGCGGGCGCCCGCGCTCGTCGAAGCCCACCCGCTGCACCAGCGCCGGATGGCCGGTCGAGTTCGACACGGTGAGGATCTCGCCTGCGTAGGGCGGCGAGACGATCGCGTCGATCGAGTCGAAGATCGCGTCGAAGCGGCGCATCGCCTCGCGACGGAAGCGATCCGCCTGCACCAGTTCGATCGCGGGAATGAACCAGCTTCGCCGGAAGGTGTTGGGCCAGGCCTCGGGCGCCTGCCAGGAGAGCGTGTCGTCGCGGCCGTCGCGGGTGAGATCCTCGAACGCCGCCGCGGCCTCGGCGTGCAGCGGCACCAGCAGCACGTCGGAGTCGAACGCGGGGAGTTGGAGCTCGACGAGCGAGACGCCCTCGTCCCGAAGCGCCGCGAGCACCGCCCGAAGCGGCTCGTTGCGGCCCTCGAACCAGGTCGGGTCGTAGCCGACCTGCAGTCCCTTCGCGTTCGCCTGCGGATCGAAGCGTGTCGGCGCCGACACCGACGACGGATCGCCCGGATCGGCGCCGTCGATCGCCGCAAGCACCAGCGCGGTGTCCGCGACGGTGCGCGCGATCGGCCCGATCTTGTCCATCGACCAGCAGAGCGCCATGCAGCCGGTCCGCGCGACGCGGCCGAAGGTCGGCCGCAGCCCCGTCGCGCCGCAGCGGGTGCAGGGGGAGACGATCGAGCCGAGGGTCTCGGTGCCGATCGCGAACGGCACGAGCCCGGCCGCCACCGCCGAGGCGGAGCCGGCGCTCGAGCCGCTCGAGCCGAGCCTCGTGTCGAAGGGCGCGTTGGTGCGGCCGCCGAACCAGATGTCGCCGTAGGCGAGGGCCCCCACCGAGAGCTTCGCGCAGAGGACCGCGCCGGCGTCGGCAAGCCGCGCGACGACCACCGCATCCTGCTCGGGCACGCGATCGCGGTAGGGCTCGGCACCCCAGGTCGTCGGAATGCCTGCGGTGTCGAGGATGTCCTTCGCGCCCCAGGGGATCCCGTGCAGCGGCCCGCGCCACCGGCCGGCGGCGATCTCCGCATCGGCGCGATCGGCCTCGGCGAGCGCGCGATCGGCGCAGAGCGTGATCACGCACTTGAGTTCGCGATCGGCCCGCTCGAGCCGTCGCAGGCAGAGTTCGGTCAGGCGGCGGCTCTTGAGGGCGCCGCGGCGGATCCAGCCCGCGAGGCGGGTGACCGGCGCGAAGGCGAGATCGATCTCCTTCGCCGGCAGCGGTCCCGGATCGGTGTCGACGTAGTCCGTGACATCGCCTGCCGCGGTTCGGAAGATCGGCCGCGAGCCGGGCGGCATGGCATGAAAGACCGTCGCGGGTGCGAGCGCGTTGGGAAGCGGGCCTTGCGAGGTTCGCGTCTCGAACCACGAAAGCTGCTCGGCGATCGTCGCGGCGATCTGTTCACGCTCGGCCGGCGTGAACTCGATGCCGGCGAGCCGCTCGGCCATCTCGATCACGCCCGGCGGCAGCGTGCGGTCCGCCGCGTCGGACTCTCCGGCCTGCTGGTTCGTTGAGGCGAGCGGCGCCGCCATCGCGGGCCATCCGCCTGCGGCCTCGGCTGCGGCCAGCGTGGCGGAGGCCTTCAGGATGAAGTCGCGCCGCGTCGGTGGATTGCTCGAAGAGGTCATGGATGGGATCCGGGATGTGCGGACCGGCATGGAGCGTGGGGCTCGACGCCCGACTCGTCCGGCGACCGCGGAGACGCCGTTCGCGCGAACTTCGACTCGTTCATGTCGCCGCCTCCGCGGTGCGCACGATGCCCTTGAGCATCCCGCGGAACACGATGCCATGGAGCGGCAGCACGGAGTACCAGTACCCGATGCCGAGCAGGCCGCGGGGCCGGAACCGCGCGGTCGAGACGACGGTGCATCCGGAAGCCTCCTCGCCGATCGGCTCGACCTCGAGGGTGAGCGTGGCGACGCCGGGCAGCTTCATCTCGGCGGTGAGTTCGAGGCGCCGGCCCGGGTCGATCGCGGTGACCCGCCAGAAGTCGAGCGCATCGCCGAGCCGCAGATGCGTCGCGCTGCGCCGGCCGCGGCGAAGCCCCGGCCCGCCGACGAGGCGGTCCATGCGTCCGCGAAGCCGCCAGAGCCAGTCGGCGGCGTAGTAGCCGCGATCGCCGCCGATCCCGCAGACGGCGCGCCACGCCGCGGCGGGCGTCGCGTCGCATCGCACCGCATGGCGATCGATGAACACCGTGCCGCCCGACCAGTGCGGATCGCCCGGCATCGTGCCGGCATCCGACCAGGCGGTCTCGACCTCGCCGCTCGAGTATCGATCGACGGCGGCCTGGATCGCCTCGGGGATCGTGAGGCAGCGGTGCGGCATGAGTCGCTGCGCCTCGTCGTTGCGGCAGACCACGCGGTTGCGACGGCCTTCCGCGAGGGGCTGCGCGAGGCTTGCCCCGAGCGGCGTGACGAGGTGGATCCAGAGCGAACTCAGCCGCGGCGTCAGCACCGGCACCGGGATCACGAGGCGCCGGCGCAGCCCGAGCGCCTTGGCCATCTCGCGCATCACCTCCGCGTAGTTCCAGACGTCCGGGCCGCCGATGTCGAGCGTGCGGCCGGCGGTCTCGGGAGTCTCGAGGGCGGCGATCAGGTAGTGGAGCACGTCCCGCACCGCGATCGGCTGCGACTCCGTGCGGACCCATCGCGGGGTGATCATCACCGGCAGGCGCTCGACGAGGTAGCGCAGGATCTCGAAGGACGCCGAACCCGAGCCGATGATCATCGCCGCGCGAAGCACCGTGACCGGCACGCCGCCGCGTCCGAGGGCCTTCTCGACCTCGCGGCGCGAGGCGAGGTGCTCGCTCAGGCGCTCGCCGGTCTCGCCGAGCCCGCCGAGGTAGATGATCCGACCGACCCCGCCCTCGGCCGCCGCGCGGCCGAAGGACTCCGCGATCGCGAGATCGCGCTCGCGGTACTCCTTGCCCGCGATATCCATCGAATGGACGAGGAAGTAGGCCGCATCGCAGCCGCGCATCGCGGTGCGCAGAGTGGACTCGTCGCCTGCATCGCCCTCGACGATCTCGACGCCTTCGCGCGAGGCCCAAGGCCGAGCGAGGACCTTCGCGCGGCTGCGGGCGAGGCATCGCACCCGATGGCCGTGATCGAGCAGTCTCGGCGCCAGCCTGCCGCCGATGTAGCCGGTGGCCCCGGTGAGGAGGATCGTCTTCGTCTCGGCGGAGCCGTCTCTCAAGAACCCGCTCGCACGCGGCGAAGCGCCTCCTCGGTCGAGACCGAGAGCAGGTAGCCCATCACCTCGCGGTCCTGATCGCTCCAGCGGCGCTGCGCCATGAAGTCGTTGAGCCGCTCGGAGAACTGCGCGTACTGCCCGTCGATCTTGAGGTACGCCTCCTGCTCCGAGGGACCGCCCTTCTTCATCGCCTGCCGCGCGCGGGCGAGGCGCACCATCATCTCGGTGTTCTGCTCGCAGAGCTTGCGGAACTCCGCGAAGCGCGGGTCGCTGCCGCCGCGCTCGAGGCCCTTGGGATCCTCGTAGACCGCCTCGATGCCGTCCTTGGGTTCCGCGACGGGAATCGCGGTCTTCGGCGGCTCGGGAAGCGAAGCGCTGCTCGACCCGCCGCGGGGCGGCGGTTCGGGCCGTGCACTCTCGACGGCCGTCTCCACGCCGCCGTCCTCGAAGCCCGAATCGTCGGAACTGCCGTCGAAGGCGCCGCCACCGCTGTTCGAGCCGCCGCCGGCGCTGCTTCCAAGCCCCATGCGGCTGCCCGGGGCTGCGAGCCCGGTGGGCGCCTCCTCGACGGTCTCCTCGACGAGGACCTCCTCCTCGATCACCGGAGGCGGTGCGTCGTCGCCGCCGCCACAGCCGGCAATCCCCAGGACCGATCCGAGCAGGCACGCGGCGCCCGAGGCGCGGAGCAGAGTGATTCGCATGGGGTCATGCTATCGCTGCGCGAGAAAGGAGAAGAGTCGAAGAGGAGAGAGGAGAAAGGGGACAGGAGACAGGGCCTCTCACGGCCCGCACGGCCCCCAGGCGGCCAGCACCGCCGCGAGGTCGCCCGCGTTCACCACGCCGTCGCCGTCGAGGTCGCCGAGGCAGGTTCCGCACGATCCGCCGATCGACCACGACGCGAGGACGATCGCGAGGTCGCCCGCGCCGACCGAGCCGTTGCCGTCGAGGTCCGCCGGGCAGGGCTCGCAGGAGTCGGGGATGCCGTTGCCGTTGGCGTCGTTCTCGAAGCCGTCGAGGATGTCGCAGGCGTCGATGATCCCGTTGCGGTTGCAGTCGCCGGGGAAGAGCCCGTCGAAGGCGAGGCCGCGGACCATGCCGTCGAAGTTCGAGAACGGCGCGAGGAAGCCCTGGCCGCCGAGATCGTTGGGATCGAGCTCGAAGACGCCGGCGGCGACCCAGAAGCGGTTGCTGTCGGTGTCGATGTCGAGCGCGGTGGGCGCGGTGCCCTGCATGTCCGGCACGAGCACGCCGACGAAGAAGCGGGTTCCGGCCGGCCCGACGTAGACCGGTGGAATCGTCTCCTGCACGAAGGTGTTGCTGTTGACGCTGCGGGTCGTGGTCTCGCCGATCGAGATCGCCTGCGCATCGAGCGGCGAGCCGTCCTGGTCCGGATCGCTCCACACGACGAGCCTCGCGGGAATCCCCGCGTAGGTGTTGCCCCACATCACCTCGATGCCGCCGATCCACTCGTGGCCTTCGACGACCTGATAGGAGTGCATCCACGCCGCGGAGGTGGCGCCGATGATCGACAGGTTCGACTCCCGGGTTCCGTCGTCGACGACGTAGGCGAAGTCGGTCTCCGGCGTGCCGAACTGGCACTCGTCGGGCACGCCGTCGCCGTCGCAGTCCTCGCTGTCGCCGAAGAGGATGTCGAGCGCGTCGATCTCGCCGTTCCCGTTGCAGTCCTCGCACTCGTCGGGCACGCCGTTGCCGTCGAGGTCGAGCACCTCGCCCGAGTCGATCTCGCAGTTGTCGGGGATCTCGTTCCCGTTGCAGTCGTTGCCGTCGAGTTCGCACACGTCGGGCACGCCGTCGAAGTCGCAGTCGAAGAAGGGACCCTGGCACTCGTCGGGCACGCCGTCCTGCTGGCAGTCCTCGCTGACGCCCGACGCGATGTCGACGCCGTCGGGCACGCCGTTCTGGTTGCAGTCCTCGCACTGGTCGGGCACGCCGTTGCCGTCGACGTCGGTGTAGAGGCCGTTCTGGATGTCGCACTGGTCGGGCACGCCGTTGCCGTCGCAGTCGCCCGAGGCGTCGCGCACGATCGCGCGGAGGATCCAGTTGCCCGGGAAGAGCGCCTGCTCGACGGTCTGGAACTCGCTTGCGGTCGCCGAGAGGTCGTTCGCGTCGATCGGGAAGTCCGAACCCACCAGCCAGCTGCGACCGAGCACGGGATTGCCGGAGGTGTCGAGCGCCGCGGGGAAGTCCTGATCGGTGACCGGGACGACGCAGCCGACGAAGAACCTGCCGCCGGCGGTGCCCACGTCGATCGCCGGCACCTCGATGCGGCGCAGCACCGCGCCCGGGCCGCCGAAGACGATCGTCGACCAGAGGCTCGTCGCGTCCTGCGGATTGCCGTCGCCATTGGGGTCGTTCCAGACGTGGAGCTCCATCGGCTGGAAGTCGGGGATGAACTGCGTCATCAACTCGACCCCGAGCAGCGTCTCGGAGCCGGGCGCGATCTCGAACGCGTTGAGCCACGCCATGTACGAGCCGTTCGATCGGACCGCGGACTCCGGCTCGCCGTCGTCGTAGGCCAGTTCGATCTCGCCGTTCACCTGGCAGGCGTCCGGCACGTTGTCGCCGTCGCAGTCCTCGTCGTCGCCCGCCGCAAGATCGCAGGCATCGACGATGCCGTTGCCGTTGCAGTCGGCGTTGGCGAGTTCGCAGACGTCGAGCACGCCGTTGCCGTCGCAGTCGATCGAGGGATCCGCCGCGATGTCGCAGGCGTCGAGCACGCCGTTGCCGTCGCAGTCGAAGCCGAGGCCCGACGCGATCTGGCAGAGGTCGCTCTGGCCGTTGCCGTCGCAGTCGACGTCGCAGATGTTCGGCAGTCCGTCGTTGTTGCAGTCGGCAAGCAGGCCCGCGGCGATCTCGCACGCGTCGATCACGCCGCTGCCGTCGCAGTCCACGCCCCGCGGATCGTCGAGCAGCTGCGACGCCGGCAGGAATCCTCGGCTCATCCGCAACTCGTCGATCGCGCCGTTCAGGAACTGGTTGAACGCGCCGTTGGCGTTGGTGTGGGCCGCGACCACGATCGGGGCGCTTCGCAGGATCCGCTCCCGCAGGGGCACCTCGATCGTCTCGAAGACGCCGTCCACGCCGAAGCGGACCGTGGTGGATCCTGGCACGAGCGATCCGACCGCCACCGAGACGTGGCTCCACGCGCCGCCGGGCGCCTCGAGGTTCGAGGTGACGGCCCAGTCGCCGCCGCGCCCGTCGCCGAAGCGCACCACGATCTCGCGGCCGGTGAAGCCGCCGCTCTTGCCGAAGTTCTCGCCGACGCTCGTCGGCAGGTTGCCGCCGCGCAGATAGACCGCGTACTCGAGGTTGGTGTCGGGATCGTCGAACCGCTTGCGCTGCAGGAGCATCTCCCGGGCGTTGCCGCCGGCGTTCGCCGGGCGCACCCACGCCTCGAAGGTGAAGCCGGTCTCACCGAAGGAGAGGTCGCCCGCCGGGTCCTCGACGACCATGCGGCCGCTCGTGAAGCTGCGGGCGAGGGTGTTGGGTGCGCCGGTGCGGGGGATCTCGGTGACCGGAAGGTTCGCAAAGGTCGAGGATCCGGTCGCGTCGCCGTCGAGGGCGAGGGGTCCCGAGTCGAGGACCGTCGCGCCGCCCTGCTCGAATCGCCAGTACGCCGCAGGCGCCGAGCCATCAAGGTCGCACGCGTCCGGCACGCAGTTGCCGTCGCAGTCGGCGGCGCCATCGAGAATCGCCTGCGGATCGGCGATGCCGTCGCCGTCGCAGTCGCCGGCGAGATCGGACCATCCGTCGCCATCGGCGTCGGCGAAGGCCAAGAAGACCGACGAAGGGACGTTCTGGTACGGCTGGTCGGGCGGCGACCACGACAGCGCGACGTTCTGCCCGCCGTCGCGATCGAAGTAGTCGAGGCGGATCCGCACCGGCACGCCGGCGACGAGATCGACATCGACGTTGCCGCCGACGTAGCTGCCGGTCCGCCACTCGTCGATGACGAGCACGCCGTCGATCCAGAGCCGGGCGCCGTCGTCGCTGGTCGTGCGGATCGAGTAGTTGCCGGTCGCCGGCGGCACGATGAGGCCGGTGTAGCGCACGCAGAAGTTGTCGCTCGGCACGCCTTCGGGCAGGTTCGGGAAGGAGGTCAGGATCTGATCCTCGACCCGCACCGCGAGACGTTGCGAGAAGTTCCCGTAGCCGCCGTCGGAGCGGAAGTACTGCGCGACCACGCCGGCGCCGAGCGAGCGCTCGCAGGGATCGAGGAGACCGTTGCCGTCCGGATCGAGGCAGGGCATGCACTCGTCGGGCACGCCGTCGCCGTCGCAGTCGAGGCTCGCGCCGCTCGCGATGTCCTGCTTGTCGGGCACGCCGTTGCCGTTGCAGTCGCCCGGGCCGCCCGCGACCGCGCTGGAGGCGAGCGCCATGGCAAGCGTCGCCGCGAACGGCAGGAGCGATCGGTCGGGTCGGATCGTGGCGGTGGTCTGATCGTTCATGTCGTTCCTTGCACTCGGGCCGGATCGGCCCCGGTCGGTGTTCCTGGTGTTCGTCACGGCCCGCACGGACCCCACGCGGCGAGCACGGAGGCGAGGTCTCCGGCGTCGACGATGCCGTCGCCATCGAGATCGCCTTCGCAGCCGCCGCAGCTTCCTTCGATCGACCACGAGGCGAGCACGATCGCGAGATCGCCTGCGCCGATGAAGCCGTCGCCGTCGAGATCCGCCACGCATCCTTCGCACGAGTCCGGGATCCCGTTGCCGTTGGCATCGCCTTCGAGGCCGTCGGCGAGGTCGCAGTCGTCGGGGATGCCGTTGCCGTTGCAGTCGAAGGGAAGCACGCCGTCGGAGCCATACGCGCGGATCAGCGCGTTGGCGACCGCGAGCGCTCCGTAGATCGCCGCGTCGGAGAGGTTGTTGGGATCGACCGTCGGCGAGATCGCGACCCACGACCGCTCGGAGGTGGGCACGTCGGTGTCGACGCCGACGGGGAACTGGTTGCCGAACTCGTCGCGGTAGATGACGCCGGCGAAGAAGGAGGTGCCGGCGGGCCCGACGTAGGTCGGCACGATCGGCGTCGCGTTGAAGACGCTGGTGTTGCCGTTGGCGGCGATCGCCGGCGCGGTCGCGATCACCGAGGCGTCGTCGGGCGCCCCGTCGCCGTTGGGGTCGTCCCACAGCGCGACCTGGTAGGGCGTGCCGCTGAAGGCGTTGCCGAGCACCACGCGGATCTCCGCGATCGTCTCGCCGCCGGGCTCCACCACGAACTGGTTGAGCCAGATGTAGTCGACGATGCCGGTCGCGCCATAGTTGCCCTCGCGGGTGCCGTCGTCGACGAGGTACTCGACGTCCGGGGTCGGCGTGCCGAGCTGGCACTCGTCGGGCACGAGGTCGAGGTTGCAGTCGAGGCTCGTGCCGATCGAGATGTCGTAGGAGTCGAGTTCGCCGTTGCCGTTGCAGTCCTCGCACTCGTCGGGGACTCCGGTGCCGTCGAGGTCTTCGCTCAGGCCCGCGGCGAGGTCGCACGCATCGGGCACGCCGTTGCCGTTGCAGTCGTGCTCGACGAGGTCGCAGACGTCCGGCACGCCGTTGCCGTCGCAGTCGTCGTAGATCGCCTGGCACTCGTCGGGCTGGCCGTTGCCGTCGCAGTCGCCGCTCGCGCCGGAGGCGATGTCGAGCGAATCGAGCACGCCGTTCATGTTGCAGTCCTCGCACTCGTCGGGCCGGCCGTTGCCGTCGAGGTCGACGCTCGTGCCGGCGTCGAGGTCGCAGGAGTCGGGCACGAGGTTGCCGTTGCAGTCGTCGGCGGTCGAGGTCGAGCGGGCGCGGATCTGCCACTTGCCCGGAAAGAGCGCCGACTCGATCGTCTCGAACTGCGCCGCGTCGGCCGCGAGATCGTTCGGATCGATCGCGGAGTCGCGCCCGATCACCCAGCAGCGGCCGATCACGGTGTTGCCGCTCGTGTCGAGGGCGCCCGGGAAGTCATCGCTGGTGACCGAGCACCAGGCTCCGACGAAGAAGGACGTGCCGTCGGGGCCGACGTCGACGTCCTCGAGGTCGAACACCCGCATCACGCCGCGAGGCGTGGTGTTGACCACCCTCGAGGAGAGCAGCTGCGCGTCGTCGGGCACGCCGTCGCCGTTGGGATCGCTCCACACGCCGATCGTGGCGGGCTTGTTCTCGGGCAGGAACACGAACACCATCTCGATCGCCTCGATCACGCTCGCGCCCTGCTCGACGCGGTACTGGCTGAGCCAGGCCATGTTCGTGCCCGCGGAGCGGATGCCGAACTCCGCGCCGCCGTCGTCGAGTCGATACTCGAACGGATCCCCGAGCTGGCACTCGTCGAGGACGAGGTCGCCGTTGCAGTCGCTGCCGATCCCGTTCGCGAGGTCGCACGCGTCGACCACGCCGTTGCCGTTGCAGTCCTCCGTCGCGAGCTGGCACTCGTCGGGAAGGCCGTTGCCATCGCAGTCGATCGCCGGGTTCGCCGCGATCTCGCAGCGGTCGATCACGCCGTTGCCGTTGCAGTCGGTCTCGCTGCCGAAGAGCACCTCGCACACGTCGCTGATCCCGTCGGCGTCGCAGTCGGGGTCGCACTGGTCGGGCGAGCCGTCGAAGTCGCAGTCGGAGGAGAGGCCCGCGGCGATGTCGCAGGCGTCGGGCACGCCGTTGCCGTTGCAGTCGAGCCCACGTGGATCGGCGAGCAGCCGCTGCGGCGGCAGCACGCCGCGCACGATCCGAAGCTCGTCGAGATCGCCGTCGAGGTGCTGGTTGAACGCGCCGCTCGCGTTGGTGTGGGCGCCGATCACGAGCGGGCCACCGGATGCGGCGCGGTTCCGCGGCTCGACCTCGATCTCCTCGAAGAGGCCGTCGAGGCCGAAGCGGACGATCGACCGATCCGGATCGAAGGCAACCGAGAGGAAGTGCCACGCGCCGTCGACGAGGGTGAAGTTCGAGATCGCCGCCCACGTCGCACCGTTGCCGTTGCCGAAGCGAAGCGCCGGCTCGCGACCGGTGATGCCCTGCGTCCGCCCGTAGATCCAGTCGGTCGCGTCGGCGACGTCGCCGCTTCGCGCGTACACGGCGTACTCGAGCTGCGCGTCGCCGGCGTCGAGCGGCTTCCGCTGCAGCAGCATCTGCCGCGGAGGCGTCGGCGGCTGCGGCCCGAACGGGCTTTCGATGCGGACCCACGCCTCGATCGTGAAGCCTTCGTTGCCGAAGGCGAGTCGGTTGTCCGGGTCGGCGACGACGATCCGCGACGTGCCGCCGAAGTTCCGCGCGAGGCCGTTGGGCTGCTCGGTCTGCGGCACGATCGGTACCGCGACGTCGTTCTGCGCAGAGGTGCCGCTGACGATCGCCGAGAGCGCGAACGGACCGCTGTCGAGTGCGCCGGCGCCCTTCTCGAAGCGCCAGTAGGCCGCAGGGGTCGCGGGCGACACGTCGCACTCGTCGGGAATGCAGTTGCCGTCGCAGTCGACGCCGCCGTCGAGGATCCGCTGCGGGTCGACGATCCCGTCGAGATCGCAGTCCAGCGCCGCGTCGGACCAGCCGTCGCCGTCGAGATCGTCGAGCGGGCGGAAGACCGACGAGCGGACAATGATCCGCTCGCCGCCGGGCGGCCTCCACTCGATCCGAGCGATCGCGCCGCCGCCGGCCTGGTAGTACTCCATGCGGAAGCGGACCGGCACGCCCTCGAAGAGATCGATCGAGCCTGACCAGGTGGTCGGGCTCTGCGGCTGCCAGCGATCGATGATCAGCACGTCGTCGACCCAGAGCCGCACGCCGTCGTCGGTCGTCGTCCAGAAGGTGGAGGTGCCCGTCGAGGGCGGCGTGAGCACGCCGGTCCACCGCGCGGCGAACTCGCTCGCGGGAAGATCGGGATCGGCGCTGAAGTCGAAGTCGATCTGCGGGTCGAAGCGGACGAGGAACCGCTCCGAGAAGTTCCCGGCCCCATTCAGCGAGAGCCAGTACTGACCCACCAGACCTTGCGAGACCGCCGCCTCGCAGGGGTCGAGGAGTCCATTGCCGTCCGGATCGAGGCAGGACTGGCACTCGTCGGGGAGGCCGTCGCCATTGCAGTCGAGGCTCGTGCCCGCGGCGATGTCCTCCGAGTCCTCGATCCCGTTGCCATTGCAGTCGTCGGGGCCCCCGGGGCCACCAAGCCCGTTCGCGGACGCCGCGCCCCCCGCGAGCAATCCATAAAGAAGGATCACCACGGAGGCGTGACGAACGGCCGAGACAGGGTCGGTCATGGGGCGGCGACTCGCAGGTGTTGCTCAATCCACGGGGCTGGCGCGGCCAAGCACCAACGGATCGAACATACCTCCGGTTCGACCGAGTTCCAGAAATGGACTGCGAAAGAACCTGCTGCGGCAGGCACTTGCGCTATCGGAACCCGCTCATCCGCCCCGGCGGAGGATCGTGACCTGGCCCTCCGCGTCCTGCATGAGCACGGGCTCGGGGGTCGCAAACAGCACCTCGCCCTCGCGGACGATCGCGGCATCGAGCCCCCACGCGCTGCCGGCCTCGATCCGCGACGCGTCGTAGTCGATCGAGAAGGCGATCGGCACCTGACCCTCGATCGCGATGGTGCGTTCGGCGAGCGGCGCCCCGTCGTAGCCGGGCGTCATCGGCACGAGTCGGAGGCGCAGCGTGCATCCGGGCACGAGGGCCATCCGTTCGCGATAGGTGACCGAGCCCGAGAGGGCCTTCATCTCCGCGCTCGACTTGGGCGTGCTCTCGCAGGCGGTCGAGGCGACCAGCGGGATCGAGCAGCAGGTGATGGCGAGCAGGAGGCTGGCAACGTGGCGACGTCGGGTGGTCATCGCGATTCTCCGATCAGGCAAACGATCATGACTTGGAGTCGAGAGGGGGTCGACGCGTCCGCGGGGTCCGGGGGCAACCGAAGTCGGCATGGCTCATCGAGAAGGCAGCCGCCGCAACGCCGCCCGCACCGGGCTCGCATCGAAGCCGACGAGCCGAAGCGGAAGGCAGAGGAGTTCGTAGCGACCCGACTCGACCTGCGCGAGCCGCAGCCCTTCGAGGATGAGAACGTCGCGGGCGAGGCATCGAGCGTGCGCGGGAAGGTCCTTCGAGTCGGCGCAATCGACGCTCGGCGTGTCGACGCCGACGAGCCGCACGCCGCGATCGGCGAGGTGATCGACGAGTGCCGGATCGAGCCCCGCAAAGTCGTTGGTCCAAGTGTTGGGATCGGGGAAGGTGTCCGTCGCGATCAGCACCCGCTCGGGCAGCGGCATGTCGCCGGCAAGACCAAGGGCCTCGAGACTGTCGGCGAGGTTCGCGAGTCGCACACGCCGATCGGTGAACGGCCCGGCACATCGCAGCACCACGCACTCGCCGACGGTGCGCGAGAGCGGCACGCGATCGATCGTCTCGGTCTCGCCTCCGTAGTGGGTCGGGGCATCGAGATGCGTGCCGACGTGCACGGTCGAACGAAGCGTCGACAGCGTGATGTGATCGCCCTTCGCCGTGTCGAGCAGCACCTCGCGGGAGAGCGGGGTGTCGCCGGGAAAGACCGCGATCGCCTCGGACAGCGCCATCGAGATGTCGAGGATCGCTTCCTTCGACGGCGTGTTCGCACCGGTCATCGCGTCGTCTCGTCCGAATCCAAGGCGAGCGAGGACGCATCGGCGATCGCCGCCTCGGCGGTGCCGGCCTCGCGATCGTGTCGCATGGCGGCGGCGATCCACACGGCTCCGGCGACGAGCACGACGGCGGCGACCGCTGCGGCGAGCCACGCCGCGAGACGAAAGCCTCGATCGTGGCGATGCGCCGTCGCCAGCGCCTCGACGTAGGGGCGCGTCCCGAAGGAGACGCGGTCGTAGAGCGGTTCGAAGGAACTCGGGAAGAGCTTCGTGAGCAGATGCTCGACCTTCTTGCGGATCCGGAAGCTGCGCCGGCCCGCGAGGTCGCGCATCTCGATGAAGTTGCGAAGCGCGAGATCCGCGATCGCGTCGGCGTTCCGCTTGCGGGCCTGCTCGTAGGCGGCGAGCGCCGTGGCGACGTCGCGATGGGCCCGCAGCGCGTCGACGAGCGCTTCGCAGTCCTCGAAGCTCGCGTTCGCACCCTGCCCGTAGAAGGGCACGATCGCATGCGCCGCGTCGCCGAGGAGCGCGACCTTGCCGCCGCGGGTCCACGGGAAGCACCGGACCGTCACCATCGAGCCGACGGGGTTCCGCGCGAAGTCCGCCTCGAGGGTCGGCATGAGCGGCACCGCGTCGGGATAGAACTTCTTGAAGTGCTCGAGCGCCGCGGCGGGAGTGGCGATCTCCGCGAACGACCCCGGCCCTTCCCACGGCCAGAAGAGCGTGCAGGTGAAGGATCCGTCGCGGTTGGGGAGGGCGATCATCATCGAGCCGCCGCGCGGCCAGATGTGGAGCGCCGCCGGATCCATCGCGAAGGGGGCGTGCGGCCCAGTGCCGGGCGCGACGGCGGGAATCACCAGTTCCTTGTAGCCGTGGCCGAGGAACTGCTGCGCGTAGTCGAACCGCTCGATCTTCTGCATGACCCCGCGGATCGCCGAGTACGCGCCGTCGGCGCCGACGACGAGCTCGGCCTCGTGCCGCTCGCGCCCCTCGGGCGTCTCGAACTCGACCGCGCCGCGCTCGAAGTCGACCTCGACCGCCCGGCGATCGAACCGCACCTCGCAGTTGGGCTCCGCTTCAGCAGCCTCGAGCAGCAGCCTGTTGAGCCCGCCGCGGCTGACGGAATTGATGGCGCGAGTCGGATCGGCGCTGTAGGGGGTGAAGAACGCCTCGCCCGAGACCGGGTGGATCATGCGGCCGGGCATGCGCACGCCTTCGGCGAGCACCGTCTCCTCGAGCCCGGCACGGCGAAGGGCCTTGAGCCCGCGGGCGGAGATCGCGAGGTTGATCGAACGTCCGCCGCCGGCGCCCGCCTTGCGCGGATCGCCGCGCCGCTCGCAGAGAAGCACCTTCCAGCCATCGCGGGCGAGATAGGTCGCGAGCAGACAGCCCGCGAGTCCGGCGCCGACGACGAGCGCGCGGCGTCCGTCGCCCGATCCGCCTTGCCGTTCGCCTGAAGGTGCCTGCGTCATGGTCGATGGAGATCGAGGTCAGTGATGCGCGCCGGTCGGCACGAGGTTCTCGGCGTCGCGCAGCGCCGGACCCATGATCTCGGCGAGCCGGTAGACCTCGAGGAAGCCGTTGTAGAAGGGCGCGGGCGCGATGCGGATGACGTCGGGTTCGCGGAAGTCGGTGACCGCGCCCTGCTCGCGGAGCGCCGCATGCACGGCGCGGGCGTTGCGGCGCCGAAATCGGAGCGAGAGCTGGGCCCCGCGCGACTCGACGTCGGTGGGCGTGATCACGTCGATCTCGTCGGCGAATCGTTCGCGGAGCAGCCAGTGCAGCCAGCCGGTGAGCACGCGGCTCTTGAGGCGAAGGCGTTCCATGCCGGCGCGATCGAAGAGCTCGAGCGACGCAAGCAGCGGCGCGAGCGCCATGATCGGCGGGTTCGAGAGCTGCCAGCCGTCGGCGCCCGCGACCGGCTCGAACTCCGGGATCAGGTGCATCTTGAAGCGGGTCGCGGGCTCGTTGCCCCACCAGCCCCCGAATCGCGGGAGGTTGCTCGTCGCGTGGCGTTCATGCACGAACGCGCCGCCGATCGCGCCGGGCCCCGAGTTCATGTACTTGTAGTGGCACCACGCGGCCCAGTCGGCGCCCCACTCGTGGAGCGACAGCGGCACGTTGCCGGCGGCATGGGCGAGATCGAAGCCTGCGGTCGCGCCGACCCGGTGCGCGGCGTCGACGATCAAGGCGAGGTCGAGCCGGTTGCCGGTGAGGAAGTCGACGCCGGCGAGCATCACCGAGCAGAGCGAGTCGCCTTCCCGCTCGATCGCCGCGACGACGTCCTCGCTTCGCAGGCACTCCTCGCCTTCCCGCGGCGAGACCTCGACGAGATCCACGGCCGGGTCGAAACCCCGCGCGCGAAGGTGCGTCTTGACCGCGTAGGTGTCGGAGGGAAACGCCGGCTTCTCCATGAGGAGCTTCCGCCGCCGTCCCTCCGGGCGATGGAACGAGAGCATCAGCAGATGCAGGTTCGTGGTGAGGCCGTTCATCGCGACGACCTCGTCCGGCTTCGCTCCGACGACGCGGGCGAGCGCGTCGCGGGCGCGGAGGTGGTAGTCGTACCAGGGCCGCCGCGCCTTGCGATGGCCCTCGACCGCGAGGGTCGACCACTCCGCGAGTTCCTCGTCGAGGATCGAACGGGTGAGCCGCGGCTGCAGGCCGAGCGAGTGTCCGCAGAAGTAGAGCGCGTGGCCGTGGAAGGGGCCGGGCGGGCGCAGGAACTCGTCGGCGAACGCGCGCAGTGGATCGATCGCGTCGAGGTGCCGCGCGAAGGTCTCGGAGTCCTCGAAGGCGCCGACGTGCGCCGCCTCGAGCGAATCGATGGGCCCGCCTTCGCTCATCCGCAGCAGCCCTTCGTGCCGCAGGACTTGGCGGCGATCGTCGCGGGCGCGTCGATTCCGAGGAACTCCCGCGCGGTGCCGGCGAGGATGCGGGCCTTCTGGGCGTCGGTGAGGTCGCCCATCGAGCGCACGAGCGAGCCCGGCACGTGTTCGCCGAGCGGGAAGGGATAGTCGCTGCCGAGCGCGATGCGCTCCGCGCCGAGCAGATCGACGAGGTAGCGAAGCGCCTTCGGGTCGTGGACGAGGCTGTCGACGTAGAGACGATCGAGGTATCGGCTCGGCTTCTCCTCGATCACCGTCGCGCAGAGGTCCGGACGGACCTGATGGCCATGATCGATGCGCCCGATCGTGAACGGGAAGGATCCGCCGCCGTGGGCGAGCGCCACGCGAAGCCGCGGGAAGCGCTCGAGCACGCCGCCGAAGACGAGGCTGCACGCGGCGCGGGCGGTCTCGGCGGGCATGCCGACGAGCCACGGGAGCCAGTGCTTGGGCATCTCGTCGCGGCCCATCATCTCCCACGGGTGGACGAAGATCGCGGCGCCGAGCGACTCCGCCGCTTCATAGAAGGGCATGAGCTCCTCGGCGTCGAGGTTCCACGCGTTGACGTGGCTTCCGATCTCGACGCCGCGCAGGCCGAGATCGCGCATGCAGCGCTCGAGTTCGCCGATGGCGAGTTCGGGGTCCTGCATGGGCAGGGTGCCGAGGCCCTCGAAGCGGCCCGGATGCGCCGCGACGACGCTCGCGATGTGGTCGTTCAGGTACCGCGCGAGCGACAGGCAGTCCTTGGGCTGCGCCCAGTAGTTGAACATGACCGGCACGGTCGAGAGGACCTGGGTCTGGACGAGGTGCGCGTCGCATTCGGCAAGACGCGTGGCGGGGTCCCACGAGCGGGCGCAGATGTCGCGGAAGTGCCGGCCGTCGATCACGAGCCGGCCGCAGCCGGGACCGGTCTTCTCGAGGTCGACCCATCCGCCGTAGCCGGACGCCGACTTCAGGTCCGGCCACTCCGGCGGCAGGATGTGGGTGTGCAGATCGATCGAGAGGACGTCGGCCATGGGTAAGGATGGGATGGTACGGCGCGAGGGGTGTCACTTGCGCGTTGGACGGAACACCTCCCCTGAGGAGCCGCGCGAGGCAGGGAAGGTGCCGAGCGCAGCGAGGCGGAGGGGACGTGCGGACTCGGGAGGCATGGCTAGCGCGTTGGACGGAACTCCTCCCCGGAGGAGCGGAGCGACGCGGGGGAGGTGCCGAGCGCAGCGAGGCGGAGGGGACGTGCGGACTCGGGAGGCGCTGCTTGCGCGTTGGACGGAACTCCTCCCCTGAGGAGCGGAGCGACTCTGGGGAGGTGCCGAGCGAAGCGAGGCGGAGGGGACGTGCGGACTCGGGAGGCGCGGCTCGCGCGTTGGACGGAACTCCTCCCCTGAGGAGCGGAGCGACGCGGGGGAGGTGCCGAGCGAAGCGCGGCGGAGGGGACGG
>JBMTTG010000030.1:0-17419 GCA_049449095.1 Phycisphaerales bacterium
CAGGATCGTCTCCTCCTCTCCTCTTCTCCTCCTCTCCTCTTCTCCTCTTCTACTCTTCTCGTCCTCTACTCTTCTCGAGCCGACCGCACCGCGCCGCGGCACTCGCCGAGCCCGATGCGGCGGAAGCCGTCTCGCTCGCACCAGCCTCGCAGCACCACCTCGTCGCCGTCGGCGAGGAACGCCCGCGTCGATCCGTCCGCGAGCGTGATCGGATTCTTCCCCCGCCACGTCCGCTCGAGCAGGCAGCCTCGGCTCTCCTCGGTCGGTCCCGACACCGTGCCGCTCGCGAGCAGATCGCCCGGACGCAGGTTGCATCCGGTCGACGTGTGATGAGCCACCATCTGGCTGGGAGTCCAGAACATGTCGCGGTAGGAGCCGGTGCTGACGATCGTGCCGGCGGCGGTGCCGCCCCCCGTCGATGCCGGAACGATCTCGACCGAGAGCGAGAGGTCCGGCTGGAAGTCGCCCTCGCGGACCAGATAGGGAAGCATCGCCGGATCGCCCTCGCTGCGCGGCGGACCGGCGGCGAGAAACGGCGCCAGCGCCTCGAAGGTGACGATCCAGTCGCCGAGGCTCGTCGCGAAGTTCTTCGCGTTGAACGGGCCCAGCGGCTGGTACTCCCACCCCTGCACGTCGCGGGCCGACCAGTCGTTGACGAGGACCACGCCGAAGAGGTGCTCGATCGCGGAGCCGACGGGGATCCTGCTGCCGAGCCCGTTGCCCGGCCCGATCACGAAGCCCACCTCGAGTTCGTAGTCGAGCAGCTTGGAGGGCCCCCACATCGGCGCGGCGGCGTTGGCGGGCATGGTCTGGCCATGCGGGCGGCGAATGGGCGTGCCGCTCGCGACCAGCGAACTCGCGCGGCCGTGGTAGCCCACTGGAAGATGCTTCCAGTTGGGCATGAGCGGATTGTCCGGCCGGAACATCGAGCCCACGTTCGTCGCGTGATGGAGCGACGCGTAGAAGTCGGTGTAGTCGCCCGGCTCGATCGCGAGCCCGAGTCGCACCGAGCCGCGCGGGCGCAGCAACTCGGAACGCTTCGGATGATCGCGCAGCGTCGCGGTGTCGCGCCGCAGCAGGCGCGAGATCGCGGTCCTCGCCGCGCGCCATGCGGGTCGCCCCGGCGTCAGAAGATCGCCAAGGTGCCTCGCGCACAGCGCGCATCGCAGCGGACCGTCGAGTTCGTCGAGCAGGCCGGCTTCGACGCAGCCCTTGACGTCGAGCACCTCGTCGCCGATCGCGACGCCGAGCCGAAGCGGCGAATCGGCATCGGGCGAGAACGCGCCCCACGGCAGGTTCTGGATGGGGAAGTCGCTCCCCGGCTCGTTGGCCGACTCGACGAAGCTCTCGAGCGATGGATCGAGCGACGCCGCGAGTTCGGCCGGCCACGTCGAGCGATCGAGTCCGGGGTGCCAGGCGGGATCAGGCATGGGAAGGCTCCTTCGTCGCGCCCGGCTCGCCGCGGAGCCAGCCGAAGTGGCGGAAGTGGTCGAGCGGCTCGTCGATCGAGCAGGATCCGAACGCGTGCGCGAAGCGTTCGCGGGCCGTGAGCAGCTCGGCGTGACTCAGTCGATGGCCCCGCCACGAGGCGGACTCCGCGTCGAACCGGAACGCTCCAGCATCGCGCTCCTCGAGGATCTCGCGGATGCCCTTCCCATCGATCCGATCGTTCCACAGGAGGGCCGCGCCGAGCATCACGCCGACGCAGCCGAACTGGTCGGCCGGCACCGCTTGATTGAGATGTCGCAGCGGATGGTGCAGGCCCGCCGTCGCCTTGAAGGGAACCTCGCCCCCGGCGCAAGCGACGATGAAGTCGGCGAGCTGCTCCGAGGTCGGATGCTCCTCGGGCGTGACGCCACCGGTGCGCACCTTCGCGCCGGCGTCGAGGCCCGCCATGGAGGCGACCATGCCGCGGACGTCCTTGAAGACCGGGAGCTCGAAGTACGGGAAGATCTCCTCCGGAATCCGATCGAGGGCCTCGTCGATCTGCTCGCTCGACCCGGCCTTGCACTCGAGGGTGTCGATCACCGCGGCGCCGTCGAGGGAATCGGCGTGGCGATCGTTGAACGCGTCGATCGCCTCGAGCGCCCGCTCGAGCTGCCCGTCCCAGAGCGGCGGGCCCAGGGCGCTCAGCCTCCAGACCGGCGCGTTCAGGGCGTCCTTCGTGACGGGCAGATGCCCCTTCGCGCACTCCTCGAACTCCTTGAGGCGCGAGACCGGGACGATCACGCGACCGACGAACCAGGCGTCGGGACCGGAGACCGCCTGCGCGTAGCGTTCGACCATCGGCCGCATCTCGAGCGCGGCGGGCGGGAAGAGTCCGGCATAGTCGAGGATGCCCCCAAAGAGGGCGCGGAGGGTTCGCATGGGGCGGGGATTATGCCGTCCCGCCGCGGATCCCGCGCACCAACCGCGAGAAGGCGAAGGTCAGGGCGGTGTTCGCCGCGATCGCGCCGAGCAGGATCCACGCGCCGGAGAGCACCTCGGTCTTGATGAGCGAACGTCCCTCGACGAGGACGAGCAGCAGCGCGAGCCCGAACACCTCGATCCCCGACCACCGCCGCGCGAGCCCCGCCCAGTGGAGCAGCCCCGATCGAACGGCGTCGGAGGCCTTCGCCGCGAGTGCCACCGCGAGCAGAACCAGCCGCACCGCCGGCAACGCCGCGAGCAGCAGCGCCATCAGCGTCGCGAAGACCTCCCGATGCGATTCCCACAGCGTGCGGATCGCGCCGAAGACGCTGTAGGAGTAGCCGCGGAGCAGGAACTGCTCGATCTTGAGGAACGGCGTGCCGATCGCGCCCACGAGCGTCGCGAACGAGGCGAGCAGCAGCAGCGGCAGCCCGATCCTCCCGAACCAGCCGAGCCTCGCGATCGCGCGGCTTCGCTCGGCTTGGCCGGACTTCGTCGGCTCCAACGCCTCCGCCCGCGACGCCAGCACGTCGGAGACCGCCATGGCGGTGCCGATCGCGCTCATGAAGAGGTAGATCCCGGGCTTCACGTCGGTGCCGACCGCCCACTGGTCGCTGGCGAGGACCATCAGCAGCATCACGACGAAGACGTCGAGAAGCGACCATCGCCCGAGCTCCGCGAGCAGCCGCAGCATGCGGGCCCGACGCTCCCGGCGACGCCATCGCGGAAGCAGGCAGATCGCGAGCCCGAGCAGCTTCGCGAACGGAAACACGATCGAGAAGGAGACGATGAGGACCGCCACCACCGGAAGGCCCTCCGTCCACATGAGCTTCACCGCTTCGGGAAGCTCGTACGACTCGGTCTTGTGGAGGAACTCGCGGATCTCCATGAACGGCACGAGAAGCGCGGTGATGTTCGCCGCCGTGGCGAGGCCGAGCGCGGCACAGAGCGCGATCCTCGCCGGCCACGCGAAGTCGTTCAGCAGGCGCGAGCCTTGCCCGTCGTCGCGGACGTCCTCTCGGTGTGGGGTGGACATGTCGCAGGCGCTCCGTCGGCCGTGGAGCCTTCTCGGCGAAGTGATGAAAGGCGACCTCGGGCGTATCGGACGAGCGGCGTCGAGGCGTCCAACTCCGAGCGGGATTCGACCGCCATGACTCGCCTCTCGCTCGGCGCACCAGCCCTGAAGCGAACTCGCTGTGACCAAGCCACTCCCGCGCCCGATCGCGCGACGATCCAAACCCGTGCCGCGCGGCGAAGGGCTCGCGGGAACACGGAGTTCGCCGGGGCTCCGGAGCCGCCACCACCGCTCTCTCGAAGATCTTCCACGCCGAGGTTCCTCGTCCTCGTCGACCGCACGGCGTCCGAGAACACGCCACGCGAGCTCGACCTTGACTTCCGACCCTCGCGAGGCTTCCATGGAATCCTGACCGAACCGCGGCGTGCCTGACGGCGTGTCGTGGTGGAGGTGGCGGGCCGTGGGGTTCGTCGCCGAGTCGAAGACATCTCGCCCGGTGGTCCGCATGGGCCTGCCGCTTTCCCGCCGGAGCCTCCGGCCGCGACATGGTCGCCTTCACGCTGCGAATCGGCGTGGACGCCTCTCCTCGCCGCCGGAAGGCCCCTCAGGACAAGGAGCCTGCCGTGATCGACTCCCCCGCCGTGTCTGCGCGGTACGCCCCCGTGACCCTCTCCAACGTCGCTCGCGCGCCGGAGTGGTCTTCCCTCGACGCGGATCTGCGTGAAGCGGTGGAGGTGGTCGCGCGGGTGCTTCCCTTCCGCACCAACCGCTACGTCATGGAGGAGTTGATCGACTGGTCGCGGGTGCCGGACGACCCGATCTTCCAGCTCACGTTCCCCCAGCGAGGCATGCTGGAGGACGCGCACTACGAGGAGGTTCGCCGACTCGTCCTCGAGGGCGGCGATCCGGCGGCGCTGAAGGCCGCGGTCGCCCGCATCCGACGCGAACTCAACCCTCATCCCGCGGGCCAGCAGACCGACAACGTGCCGCACATCGACGGCGAACCGCTGCCCGGTGCGCAGCACAAGTATCCGCAGACGCTCCTCTTCTTCCCCTCGCAGGGACAGACCTGCCACGCCTACTGCACCTTCTGCTTCCGCTGGGCGCAGTTCGTCGGCGAGGACGACCTGCGCTTCCGCTCCAACGACGCGGAGCTCCTCACCCGCTACCTCGCCGAGCACGAGGAGATCAGCGATCTGCTCTTCACCGGCGGCGACCCGATGGTGATGAAGTCGGAGATCTTCCGTCGCTACGTCGACGCGATCATCTCCGACCCGCGCCTCGAGCACATCCAGACGATCCGCATCGGAACCAAGAGCCTCGCCTACTGGCCGCAGCGATACGTCACCGATCCGGACGCCGACGACCTGCTGCGCACCTTCGAGGAGATCGTCTCGAGCGGGCGCACGCTCTCGATCATGGGCCACTACTCGCACGGCGTGGAGTTCTCGACGCCGGTCGCCCGCGAGGCGGTGCGGCGGGTGCGCTCGACCGGCGCGAACATCCGCATGCAGAGCCCGGTGATCCGCCGCGTCAACGACGATCCGGAGGTCTGGCAGTCGATGTGGCGCGAGGGCGTGCGGCTCGGCTGCATCCCCTACTACATGTTCGTCGAGCGGGACACCGGCGCGAGGCGCTACTTCGAGCTGCCGCTGGTCCGGTGCTGGGAGATCTTCCGCGAGGCCTACGCGGGCGTCTCGGGCATCGCCCGCACCGTGCGCGGGCCCTCGATGTCGGCCTGGCCGGGCAAGGTCCACATCGTCGGGGTGCGGGACGTCGGCGACGAGCCGGCCTTCATCCTGCAGTACCTGCAGTGCCGCCGACCCGAACTGGTGCGGCAGCCGTTCTTTGCGAAGTTCGATCCGAAGGCGACGTGGTTCGACCAGCTCGAGCCCCTCACCGAGGCGGATGCCGAGATGTTTCCGCAGCGATGGGAAGGCTCGCGCAACTTCGTGCCGCTCACGATCGACGAGGATTGACGCGATACCGCGTGTCTGGCGGGCACGCCTCGATCGCTACCGCCCCGTCGCCACGCGATGCACCGTCGCGTGCAGGTCGGCGGTGAGTTCCGGCGTCTTCGCGTAGCCGCCGGAGAGGAGCAGCGTGGCGGGGATGCCCCGTGCGCGGAGCGACTCGAGCACGAAGCGATCCCGCGCCCGCAGTCCCTCGCGGGTCATCGCGAGCCGCCCGTAGCGGTCGCCGACGACGACGTCGACGCCCGCGAGATAGAAGCACAGGTCCGGCCGCGCCTGCTCGATCGCGCGAGGCAGGTGCTCGGCCAGCGCGTCGAGATAGGCGAGATCGCCCGTGTGATCGGGAAGGCCGACATCGAGATCGGAGGGGATCTTCCGGAGCGGGAAGTTCTTCTCGCCGTGCATGGAGAACGTGAACGCCTACTCGTCGCCGGCAAGGCACGCCGCGGTGCCGTTGCCCTGATGCACGTCGAGATCGACCACCAGGAATCGCTTCGCGAGGCCGCGACGCCGAAGCTCCTTCGCCGCAATCGCCACATCGTTGAGGACGCAGAATCCCTCGCCGGCGTCGGGAAGCGCGTGATGCGTGCCTCCGGCGAGGTTCGCCGCCAGGCCGTCCTCGAGCGCCATCTCGCCGGCGAGCAGCGTGCCGGTCACTGCCAGCCTGCTCCGCCGCCACAGAGGCGCCGACCACGGCAGCCCCAGCCTGCGCTCGGCGTCCCGCGAGAGCGAACCCGATGCGAGCGCGTCGAGGTAGTCCCGGCCGTGCACCGTCGCGAGCAGGTCGAGCGAGGCCTCCTCCGGCTCGACGATCTCGTCCGATCGGCAGATCCCCTCGCGCAGGAGGATCTCCCGCAGCAGGGAGAACTTCCGCATCGGGAACGGATGCCCCTCCGGCAGCGCGACCTCGTAGTCGGGATGGCTGCAGGCCCGCACGGCTACGGGTTCGACGGCACGACGAGCCGCATGCCGACCCGAATCGCGCCGGGGTCGGCACCGATGCTCGCTCGGTTGGCCTCGTAGAGCGATCGCCACTTCGAGGAGTCGCCGTAGAGCGTCGCCGCGATCGAGGAGAGCGTCTCGCCCTCGGCGACGACGTGCACGCGACCGGACGACGCCGGAGTCGCTGGCACGACGGTCTCTGCGGTCGAAGGCAACTCGATCGCCGGCAGCACGATCTCCGTCCCGATCGCGAGGCGATCGACGTCGAGATCGGGATTGGCCTCGGCGATCCGCCGCCACGCCGACGCCTCGCCGTAGAACCGCTCCGCGATGGAGGAGAGCGTCTCGCCCGACTGCACGCGGTGGCGTCGCGCGCTCGCCGGCGCCTCGGAGGAAGCGGACTCGCCCGCGACCTCGGCGCCGCGTTCCGAGGAGCCCGGCTCCTCGTCGGACTCGAACTCCGCGGCCATCCGCGGCGGCAGGATCTCGATCACGTCCTCCGCGACCACCGGATCCGGCATGACCTCGGCGCGAGGCTCGCTCGACGAAACCGCCGTCGGCGGCTCCGCGGTTGGAACCGTCACCACATCGGCGAGCGTCGAGGGCGAGGCCCGCCGCGGTTCGGGCGCCTGTTCGGCGACAAGCCGGTCGGGCTCCCCGGCCCTTCCCGCGTCACCGGACTCGACCACGACGAGCGGAGCCCGTTCCGCCGAGGCATCCCCCTCCGGCCCGGTCCAAGCGTAGTAGCTGCCGACCGCCGCAAAGGCGAGGAACACGATCACCAACGCCCGTCGCAGTCCTCTCGAAAGCGCCGCCATCGAGGCCCTCGCCGCGGGCGCCGTGCGGCGGTACTGGCGATCGGCTCGTCTCGGATCGTGGCTTCGCATCGGTCAGGCAGGCACGATGCCGGTCTCGCCGCCAACCGGCTCCTCGACCGGCCGACCGCCGGGGTGCCGGCGGTCCCACACGAGCGGTGCCGCGATGGCGACCGAGCTGTAGGTCGCGAAGAGCAGTCCGACGAGGAAGGTGAAGGCGAACGGACGGATGCCGGTGCCGCCGAGCCAGTAGAGGATCGCGGCGGTGACGATCGTCGTGCCGCTCGTCAGGACCGTGCGGCTGAAGGTCTGGTTGATGGCGAGATTGACCGCGCTGCGAGAGGCGTAGGAGAGCTTCCCACGGTTCTCGCGGATGCGATCGAGGATGACGATCGTGTCGTTGAGGCTGTATCCGATGATCGTGAGGAGGCCGGCCACGACGTTCAGGTCGATGCGGAACTCCTCGAGCCGGATCGAGGCGCCGAACATGGTCGGGGCGACCTTCAGCGACAAGGCCAGCGCTCCGAGGCACATGCAGACGTTGAAGCAGAGCGCCGCGATCGCCGCGGCCGAGTACCGCAGCGAACCGAACCGGGCCCAGATGTAGATGAGCATGCCGATCAGGCTGAGGATGACCGCGACCACCGCGCTCGCGGCGAGGTTCTCCGCGACCTTCGGCGAGAAGCTGCTCACCTGATCGAGGCTCGGCGGGCGGGTGAACGCCGCATCGACGAGATCCCACTCGATCGCCGCGAGCTCGCGATCCCACACGTCGAACTCGACCTCGAAGGCGTTGAGTTCGGGGTCGTCGACGAGGACCGCCACGCTGCGGTAGCCCGCGGCGGGATCCGCCGCGTTCGCCGGCTCGAGCCCCACGACCTCGAACCGTCGGCCGGCCGCGGCGCCGTAGTCGGGCTGCGTCCGCATCCGCTCGATCCGAGCGGTCGCGTCGGCAAGGCGAATCGGCGGCTCGATGCCTTCGACGAGCACGGCGACACCGCCGCGGAAGTCCTCGACGTTCCGGGAGTTCGCATCGGGCCGGCGAATGGTCTCCGCAAGGGTCGCCCGCTCGATCGGGAAGGTCCGTTCGGCGTGCTCGCCCTCGCCAGCGCCTTCGAAGTCGACCGGGCGCACCACGTCGAGGTCGTCGCCGAACTCCTCGACCACCGCTGCCACGATCGCGGCGGTGATCGCCTGGTCGTCGCCGGCCTGCGGCGGATTGGCCACCTTGATGGTGAAGCTCGTGGCCCCGAACTCGGGCGTCGTCTCGCCGACGGTGAGCACCTTCGCGGAGGCGAGCTCGGCCATCACCGGATCGGACGCGCCCTCGCCGATCGCGTGGATGCGGTCCTCGACGTCGGTCCGCTTCAGGATGCGACGAGCGTCGCCCTCCTGCTTGGTGGTCATGGTCAGGCTGACGCCGCCGCGGAACTCGGTCTCGAGCATGTCGCGGCCGGTGCCGACGAACAGCACGAGCCCCAGGACCGCCACGATGGCGCTGACCGGCACGAGCACCGCCCGCCAGCGAACCCAGTCGATCCGCGGCTCGAGGGCGCGGTGGATCGCGGGGAAGACCGTCGCGAGCATCGGCAGCGACTTCGCCTTGAGGACGTCGACGTAGAACGCGAAGAAGGTCCGCGTGGCGAAGAGCGACGTGAAGAGGGTCGCCAGCACGCCGATCGAGAGCGTGAGCGCGAAGCCCTTCACCTCGGTCGCGGCGGTCTGGTAGAGCACGAAGCAGACGATGAGGTTCGTGATGTTGCCGTCGAGGATCGCGCTCAGGGCCTTGCCGTAGCCGAGCCGCACCGCGTCGCGAAGCTTCTCGCCGTGGTTGACGATCTCCTCGCGGATGCGCTCGTAGATGAGCACGTTCGCGTCGACGGCCATGCCGATCGTCAGCGCGATGCCGGCGAGGCCGGGCAGCGTGAACGTGCCGTCGATCATCGCCATCACGCCGAAGATGATGATGCCGTTGAGGAGCAGCGCGATGTCCGCAACGAGCCCGGCGAGGAAGTAGTAGCCGAGCATGATGAAGGCCACCACGATCACCGAGAGGGCGACCGCCTCGAGGCCGATCACGAGGTTCTCGCGGCCGATCGACGGACCGAGCACGTTGACCGCGATCGGCTCGGGGCTCAGGCGGGCCTCGAGGGCGCCCGCGGCGAGCACGCGGATCAGGTAGTTGATCTCCTCCTCGCCGTAGTTGCCGGTGATCTGCCCCGAGTTCGAGATGCGGCTCTGCAGCGTCGGAGCGCCGTAGACCTTCTCGTCGAGCACGATCGCCATGTTCTCGCCGACGTGCGGCCCGGTCAGGCGCCCGAGCGCCGCCGCGCCGCCCTGATCCATGCTGAAGGCGACCGCGGTGCGGCCGAGCTCGTCGCGGGTTCGGCCGGCGCTGCGGATCGACCACGGGCGATCGCCGCCGTGGGTCAGGCTGCGCTGCGGCGTCGTGTAGAGCAGGACGTAGTAGCGGCCGTCGCGCTCCGCCGCCGCGAGGTTCCGCCGGGCGAAGAACGCCGCCGGATCGGCCTGCAGCGCCGCAAGCTGCGCATCGTCCTCGTACCACTGCTTGAGGTCGTGGATCTCGAACCACTTCGCGACGAGGCTGTCGGTGTTGCGAGGCCCGCGCTGCGCGAGCTGCTCGCGCATCAGGTCGACGTTGACGCCCTCGGGATTGCGGGGATCGACCCCGATGCGGAACTCGAGCACGCCGGCGCCGCGGAGGAGACGCTTGAGATCCTCGGGATCGTCGAGCCCGGTCCGCTGCGAGGCGTACGCGTCGTAGGCCGCCACCAGCTCATCGAGACGTCCGCCCTGCCCCGGGAACTCCGCCGCGACCGCCGCAAGCGCCTGGTCGCGCGGGGAGGGATCGCGCACGAGCGAGCCGTCCTCGTTGGTCATCCGGTTGCCGGCCGCATCGACCGCCGGCGGCCCCTGGGTCTCGAGGGCGAGGATCCGCAGGACCCGCGACTCGGGAAGCGGCCGCAGCAGCCGCGCCCGAAGGCGGTCGTAGCGGATCTCCGAATCGACGATGCGATCCTCGATCGCGGAGATCGCCGCGGGATCGGCCTGCTCGAGCGTCGCCTGCTGCAGTTCGAGCCTCGCCTCGCGCAGGACGTCGTACTCCTGCTGGATCGACGCAAGGGTGGCCGCGTCGGCAAGGCACGCATGCGTGGTGGCGAGATCGCCGCGGGCGAGCGCCGAGTCGAGTTCGCTCGGCCGGATGTTCGCGCACTCGAGCAGGGCCTCGAGCTTCTCGCGGAACGCGACCTGCAGCGCGCGGACCTCCGGGTTCGGCAGCGGCATCACGACCTCGAGACGGTCCGCCCCCTGCGGCTCCATCGAGATGTCGAGAACGCCCTGCGGATTGACGCGCTGCTTGAGCACGTCGATCACCTGGGCGATCACCTCGTCGGGCGGCGAGCCTTCCGGCACCCGCACGGAGTAGGTGAGGCTCACGCCGCCACGAAGGTCCTTGCCGAGGCGGATCTGCCGCTCGACCGGGAAGAGCTCGTAGAGGCAGACCGCCGCGATCGCGGCGATCAGGAGGAACTTGAGAAGAAGGTGCTTGGACATGTCGCTGGTCCGGTCGGCTCGTGCGCCCGCTCGTGTCAGGTCGGACGAAGGCGACATCGGCCGCCTCGCCCGCGACGCCTCAGGCCTTGGCTTCCGCCGACTCCTTGAGGATCTGCTGCACCGCCGACCGGGCGAAGGTCATGCGGACGTTGGAGTTCTCGTCGACCTTGAGCACCACGGTGTCGGCGGAGGCTTCAACCACCGACCCGATGATGCCGCCCGAGGTCAGCACGCGGTCGTGCTTCTTGACCGCCGAGAGGAGGGCTTCACGCCGCTTCTTCTCCTTCCGCTGGGCGATGGCCGAGAAGACCACCATCAGCACCAGCACCGGCAGGATGAAGAGCAGCATGTTGAAGCCCGGATCCGCCGGAGCGGCTCCGCCGGGGGCGCCCGGAGCGCCCGGAACACCGGTGGACGGGGTGGCCGCCGGGGCGCCGGGTGCGTCGGGCACCTGCAGGGCCAGGGTCTGCGGGAGGGCGATCTGGAAGTCCGTCGAAGTCATGGGTTGGAGGTCCCGGGCGGCCCGGATGCCGCGGGTCGCGGAGGGTGTTCAGGGGGTTCGGGAGGGGCTGGGAACGCCTTCGAGGACCGGCCACGCCGACTCGAGGGAAGACCACGCATCTTGCTGGATCGCCTGTCGGATGTCCAGCATCAGGCGCTGGTAGTGCCGGAGGTTGTGGACCGAGGCGATGATCGGCCCGAGCATCTCCCCGGCCATGAAGAGATGCCGCAAGTAGGCCCGGCTGAACCCGCCCGCGCACCCCGGGCAGTCGCATCCTTCCTCGATCGGCGCCGACACCTCCGCGTGGATCGCGTTGCGGAGATTCAGCGGTCCCCGCCGGGTGAAGACCCGGGCGTTGCGGCCGTTCCGGGTCGGCAGCACGCAGTCGAACATGTCGACGCCCGCCGAGACCGCCGCGACGAGGTCCCGCTCGTAGCCGACCCCCATGAGGTATCGGGGCTTCGAGTCGGGCAGCATCGGCGCCACGATCGAGACGGTGCGATGGATCTCCTCGGGCCCCTCGCCCACCGCCACGCCGCCGATCGCGTAGCCGGGCAGATCGTGGGCGGTGACCGCCGCGACCGATCGCTCCCGGAAGGCCGGGTCGACGCCGCCCTGCACGATCCCGAAGAGGGCCTGCTCTGCGGGCCGGGCGTGATGCCTCACGCACGCCTCGAGCCAGCGATGGGTCCGTTCGAGGGCCACCTCGAGCCGCGCGGAATCGGCGCCGGCCGGCGGGCAGTCGTCGAGCGGCATGATCACATCCGCCCCGAGATCGTTCTGCACCCCCATGCACTCGGCGGGTCCGAGCCGGATCGCGGAGCCGTCGATGATCGAGCGGAAGGTGAATCCCTCCTCGTCGATCTTCAGGAGCGCCGCCATCGAGAAGGCCTGGTAGCCGCCGGAGTCGGTGAGGATCGGGCCGTCCCAACGCATGAAGCGATGCAGCCCCCCCATCGCGGCGACCCGCTTCGATCCGGGCCGGAGCAGCAGGTGGTAGGCGTTGCCGAGGATCATGCCCGCGCCGATCGCGCGAACCTGCTCCGGCCACACGCCCTTGATCGAGCCCGCGGTCGCGACCGGCATGAACGCCGGTGTGTCGACGACGCCGTGCGGCGTGTGCAGGCGACCGAGCCTCGCCCGATTCGTCGAGCAGCGAGCGAGGATCTCGAGTCGGACGGCCATCGTCGGCTTCGCTAGCGCCCCCGCGAGGCGTCGCGCAGCAGCCGACGCTCGCGCTCGGTGAGGCTGCCGAGCCCCGACTCGGCGATCTTCGCGAGCACCCGATCGACCTCGGCGACGTCCGCGACGCGCCTCTTGCCTCGGCCGCGGAACTGGGAGCTGGTCGGATCGACGCGCCCGAGCACGTCGAAGAAGTCGTGGAGCAGGTTCGGACGGCGGATGAAGAACCATCCCGCGATCGCCCCGCCAAGGTGCGCCGCCTCGCCGCCGGCGTTGCGTCCCTCGAAGAGCACCGTGATCACCGCGACCGCGACGAGCGCGTAGGCGAGCGTCGCGAGGCGCATCGGGATCACGAAGAAGAGGAGCACCGTCGCATTGGGCACGAGGAACGCGCCCGCCATGATCACCCCGAAGACGCCCGCCGAGGCGCCGACGAGCGGCGTGAAGGGGTTGTGGAAGAGGAGCCCCGGGATCCGGAAGTCGGGGCCGAAGGCGAGCGACGCCGCCCAGCCGCCGGCATTCAGGAGGAGGTAGAGGAACGCCCCGCACGCGCCGCACAGCAGGTAGAACGCGAGGAACCTCTTGCCGCCGAGGTACCGCTCGACGATCGGGCCGAAGAAGTAGAGCCCGAGCATGTTGAAGAGCAGATGGCTCAGGTTCGCGTGCAGGAACTGGAAGCCGATGAACCGCCAGAACTGCCCGCCCTCGACGCCGGTGCTCGGCGAGAAGTAGATGAGGGCCTGGGCGGTGGTGAACTGCAGGACGCTCTGGAGGAGCGGCACCTGCTCGAAGACCTGCTTGCCGACCGGCAGGCCGTTCTCCTTGAGGATGACGATCCGCTCGACCTGCGCGGGCCCCACCTGCCGGAACTCCGTGACCGCGAAGTTCTCCGGCCGGAGCTGTCTCAATTGCGGGTTCAGGTCGAGGTCGTTCCGGATCATGTTCAACGACTTCGGAAGGAAGCCGTCGAGCACGAAGACCGCGACGCAGAGCACGATGAGCCACGTGGTGACCGACCAGCCCGGACCGCGCGCCGCCCGCGTCGAGGCGCGGTTGGCATCGCGGAGGTAGTCGCGGTCGGCAAGGCCCATGGGATCGAGGTCGAGCGGAAGGGGGGGAAGCGGCGAAAGTCGGGGAGTGTATCGGCGTGCGAGAGGGGTATGAGCGGGCGCGGGTCACGTCACGCGGTCATCGCTCGCTTCGCTCGAAGAAAGGTCACTTGGACAGGATGGACGGGATGGACTCGATGGCCCCGGAGAGCGAAGCGCTGCACCTGATGCGGGCGGCAGACCCGAGAGGTTCGTCTCCTCTTCTCCTGCTCTCCTCTTCTCCTCTTCTCCTCTCCTCAGCCCCCCCGCCGCTTCGTCTCGCGCTCGAGCGCCTTCCGTTCCGCGGCGGTCAGCGAGCCCATGCCATCGCGCCGGATCTTCGCGAGGATCCGGTCGAGTTCCTCCTGACGCCGCGCTTCCGCCTCCTCCTGCCGGCGCTGTCGTTCCTCCTCGCGACGCTCGACCTCCTCGCGACGCCGCGCCTCCCGCTGGCTTCGCGCGTCGGCTCGGGGCGAGAACACGCCCGCCGGAAGCCCGTCCTCCTCGTCGCCGACGAGATCGCGCTGCAGCGCCTGCGAGAGGCGATGGCCCCAAAGCGCTCCGAGCGCCGCGAGCACGAGCAGCGTGAGCTGATCGACGAGGATGCCGGTGATGGCAAGCCCGACCGCCGCGACGTAGCCCACCCGAATCGCGAGTCGCAGCGACTCGTGCTCCCCGCGGCGACGCCGCAGGAAGCCCTCGACGATCCGCCCTCCGTCGAGCGGCAGCATCGGCACCACGTTGATCGCAAGCAGGATCGAGTTGACCCATCCGAGCAGGAACACCGCCTCCATCCATCCGCCCCCGCCCACGAGCGCCAGGCCCGCACGAGGGTCGAGCGGATTGGGAATGGCTGCGCCGCCGATCGGCGCACCGCCGATCGCGAGCGCCACGCCGCACCCCGCGACGAGCGCGAGGTTCACGATCGGCCCACCGACGGCGGTGACCACGTGGCTCAGCCAGTCGTGCGGCGGGTCGCACTCCGCGAGTCCGCCGAGCGGCCAGAGCAGGATCTCGTCGCAGTGCCCGCCCATGCGGCGGCACGCAAAGGCGTGGCCCAGTTCGTGCAGCAGCACCGAGACCGCCAGCCACGCCAGCGCCATGGCGGTCGGTCCGACTCCCAGCGCGGAGTTCCCCAGCGAGGCCCGGAGCAGCTCCACCGCCGCGAAGAGGGGCAGCAGAAGGTGCAGCCTGAGATCGATGCCCGCGATCCGGCCGAGCGGCACCGCCCATTCGAGCGGACGATCGAGCCAGCCGCCTCCGGAATCGGCGCGCTCCCAGGCCTCCGGTCGATCGTGGTCCGGCCGACGGCTCATCGATCCGACCCGCGAGAAGTCCGCATGGGCCGAGGCTCTCCCTTCGACCGCCAGAGATGGAACGCCGCGATCGTCTTGCCGTCGCGGACCTCTCCCGTCGCGATGCGAGCGGCAAGGTCGTCCGGCGCGCAGACCTCGACCTCGATCCGCTCGTCGGGCTCGAGGCGTCGCTCGCCGAGCGAGAGCGCTCCGGCGACGAAGACCTGCATGAGTTCGTCGGAGAAGCCCGGTGCGGTGAAGAACGAGCCGAGCGGCTCGATCGCACCGGCGGTGTAGCCGGTCTCCTCGGCCAGTTCCCTCGACGCGGCTTCGATCGCCGGTTCGCCGGCCGCGATGCCGCCCGCACAGAACTCGACGAGCCAGTCCTCGAGGGTTGCGCGGTGATTGCGGATCAGCACGAGCCGACCGTCGTCGAGCACCGGTACCACCGCGACCGCACCACGGTGGCGGACGGCGATCTTCTCGACCGGCACCCCGCCGCGACCGGACCATCGGATCAGGTCGACGTCGAAGACCGGACCTTCATGCAGACGGACGATTTGCTTCGAGTCGCTCACCGCGGCGATCATACGGAGATGCCCGAAGCCTCCGCCCATCCCGCCGCCGCGACCGTCGAGGTCCGCGGGCTTCGCAAGGCATTCGGGAAGCTGGAGGTCCTCCGCGGCATCGATCTCGTCTTTCGCCCCGGCGAGACCACCGTGGTGCTCGGCCCGAGCGGGACCGGCAAGTCCGTGCTGCTGAAGCTGCTCGTCGGCCTGCTTCGCCCCGACGCCGGCGAGGTGTGGTTCGACGGCGAACGGATCGATCGATTCGGCGAAGCGAAGCTCGGTCCGATCCGACGCCGGATCGGCTACCTCTTCCAGCAGGGTGCGCTCTTCGACTCGCTGAGCGTCTTCGAGAACGTCGCGTTCCCGATGCGCGAAGCCGGCGAGCAGCGGGAGCCGGTGATCGCCCGTGCCGGGCGCACGGCACTTCGGCTCGTGGGCCTCGAAGAGCTGGTCGAGCGCATGCCGAGCCAGCTGTCCGGCGGGCAGCAGAAGCGGGTGGCGCTCGCCCGGGCGATCGTGCTGCGCCCGGAGCTCGTCCTCTACGACGAGCCGACCACCGGGCTCGACCCGATCCGCGCCGACCTCATCAACGAACTGATCCTCAGGCTTCAGAAGTCGCTTCGGGTCACCGGCATCGTGGTCACCCACGACCTCGCGAGCGCCTTCAAGGTCGCCGACCGCATGATCATGCTCTTCGAGGGGCAGGTCGTCCTCGACGGAACGCCGGACGCCTTCCGTGAGAGCGACCATCCGATCGTCGGTCGGTTCCTCCGAGGCGAGGCTTCGGCGGAGGACCTCGCGTCGATCTCGATCGAGGAATCCCCCGAACTCGCGAATCGACGCGACTCCTGAGACACTCCCCGGTTCCTCCTCGTTCTTCCGTTTCGGATCGTTGAACCATGAAGCCCGTCACCAAGGATCTTCTGACCGGACTCGCCGGGCTCGGCGGACTGGCAGGCCTCGCGACGCTGCTTCTCTACTACGGCGAGCTCACCGGCGTCGTGTCGCCCCGCTACCAGGTGAACGTGGCGCTCGATCAGGCGGGCGGACTGCGATCGGGAAGCCTGGTCACCTTGAACGGCGTGCCGGTCGGCGAGGTCGAGACGATCCGCCTCGAGGAACCGCCGAGCCTGCCGAGCCATCCGGTGCTGGTCGACGCCCGGATCGACCGCGCGGTCGGCATTCCCGAGAACGTGACGGTCGATGTGGAGGTGAGCCTGCTCGGCGGCGGCGCGCGGCTCGCTCTTGCGGTGCCGCTCCCCTACGAGGTCGGCGTGGCGATGCTTCCGCAGACGCCGCCTCCCACCATCGTCGGCCGCGCTCGCGGGATCGAGGGGCTCGTCGGCGAAGCGCTCGAGTCGCGGCTCGCGACCTTCGAAGCGACGCTCGAGGAGATCCGCCTCCTCGCGAGGACCTACACCGAGGTCGGCGCGAACCTCAACGACCTGCTCGTCGCGGTCGATCCGGAGGATCCGGCGGCGGATTCGAACCTTCGCACCACGGTGAGCCGCCTCAACGCGACGCTTGGCGAAGCGCGTGCGGCGATCGCCCTCGCGTCGGGATGGCTCGGCGACGAGCAGCTCCAGGCGGACGTCAAGAGCGCGGTGTGGCGCGCGAACGTGCTCGTCGAGCATGCGACGGAGGCGGTCGACGCGATCGAATCGCTCGCGGAGTCGCTCGGCACCGAGGCCGGCCGCGCGGTCGACACCTTCGATGCGCGGGCGGGCGAGATCGTCGCAGCGATCACGCCGGTCGCCGACGGCGCGTCGGTGCTGCTCGGCCGACTCGACGAGCTGGCGAAGGTGGCGGCCGAAGGCGATGGGACGGTCGGGCAGCTATTGCAGAACCCGGATCTCTACAACAGCCTCGTCGACAGCGCGAAGCGCCTCGAGGCGACGCTCCGCAAGGTCGAACTGCTGATCGAGAAGATCCGGCAGGAAGGACTTGGGGTGTTCTAGAAGAGGAGAAAGGCGAGAGGAGTAAGGAGAGCGGAGGCGATACCCGAGTGAGCGTTCCGCAGCACGCTGCCGCGCTTCGCACTCTCGCTTCGGGC
>JBMTTG010000031.1:0-17369 GCA_049449095.1 Phycisphaerales bacterium
GCATGACGTGGCCCGCGCCCGCAGCACCCGGCCACCGAATCACTTCCCACGCTCCGCAGCACCGGCAGGGCGTCGCCCTCCGACCTCCCGCTCCAAGCGATCCCCACCGCGCCGCTCACGTCCGCAGCCAGACGATCCTCGCCACCGCGATCGGCAAGAGCAGCGCCGCCGGGAGGAAGGTCGAGAGCGCCGGCGGCAGCCCCGGGATCTCGACCGACATCACCGCGATCGAACCGAGGATGCCCGGCACCGCGATCGCCGCGGCCTTCGCGCTCTGGCCAAGCAGCGGACGCGGCTCGCGAAGCAGGAAGCACGGCAGCGCGATCGTGAGCACGAGCAGGTTGACCGCCACCTGCGCGAAGCGGCCGTAGTAGGCCCGCGCGAGGACGTCGGCCTCGGGTCCGCTGCCTTGGCGAAGCGAGGAGATCTCCGACAGGGAGAGCAGCTGCGCATACTGCTTCGATCGGCGCACGAGCAGCGACTTGGGCGAGAGATCGGTCTGGTGCAGTTCGATCGGACGAGTCTCGCGCACCACGCGGTCGGTCGCGATCTCCTCACCCTGCACGCGGATCGAGGTCGACTCGCCTCCCTCGAGACGCCAGCCGCCCGCCTCGTCGTCCCAGACCGCCGCGACGGCCGCGATCCGCTCGGTCGCCCGCCCCACGTCGTCGCGGCGCAGCACCAGCACGCCCTCGAGGCGAGCCTCGTCGGGATCGAAGGTGCGGGCCCGGAGCAGCGCGTTGCGCCCGTCGACGGTGAGCGGCACCTCGAACTCGCGGATCCCCTCGGCGAGGATCGCGTTGTGCTGGCGCATCAGGAGCGGCGCGAGCCGAGGGAGCATGAGTTCGCTGTTGAGGAGCGCCAGCATGTTGAGCAGGAAGGCGCCGCCCAGGATGACGAGCCCCACCCGCACGAGCCCGACGCCGGCGCTCATGATCGCGACGAGCTCCCGATGCTTCACCATCGAGGAGAGGGTGAACCCGGCCGCAGCAACCGCCACGAGCCCGACCATGAAGGCGAAGAACTGGAAGAGCCGCGGACCGTGGAAGTTGAAGATCGCGACCGCGAGCCCCTCCGCGAAGCTGCCGAACCGGCCGGACGCCACCGCGGCCTTCGCCGCCTCGACGAACTCGTCGATCTGCAGGATGACGTCGAGCGAGACCGCGAGGACGAAGAAGACCGCGAAGAGCAGCAGGAAGCTCGAGAGGAAGCGGCGGATGATGGTGCGGTCGAGGAGGATCATCGGAGGTCACCGCCGCGTCGCGTTCCACCAGGCCGCGAGGATCGCCACGAGCAGTCCGGCCTGCGCGCTCCAGATCGTCGCGAGTCCCGCCTCGGGCCGATCCCAACGGGTCATCTGCTCGCCGCTCGAGACCAGCAGCATGTCCGCGATCGCGGGAAGGAAGACGATCACGAAGACTCCAAGCGAAACGCTCGCCTTCGATCGCACCGCGACGAGCGCCGCGAGCAGCGGCAGAAGCAGCCCCGCCAACGCTTGAGCCGCCCGCTGGTTCTGGCGAGCCAGCACGTCGAGTTGAAACCGCTCGTGCGAACGATCGAGGCCTCCCGCCGCGGCGGCGATCGCGCGACCGGCTTCCTCCCGCACGGGATCGCCGAGGCCCTCGACCGACTTCGAGGCATCGAGGCCATACGCCACGAGCGCCGTCACCGCCTCGGGGCGAGCCCCGGGCTCGCACCCGACCGGATGCAGGCCGCCGATCCGTTGCGGCCAACGCCCTTGGCGAGCCGAGCCTCCGACGAACTCCGCCGCCTCGAGGCCCGGCGCCACCTCGAAGAGGAACGAACTTCCCTCGCGCGGATCGGCGTCGAGACGAAGCGAGATCCGATCGACCGACGCTCGCCTCAGAAGCCGCGCACCGGCGCGTTCCTCGATCACGATCGACTCGCCTCGTGCGGCGGGCAGCAGCACGGCGCCGCTGCGGCGAGCCCCCGACACCACCACGCTTCGTCCCGATCCGGGCGACTCGAACTCGAGGCGGCCGCCGTCGAGCGCGCTGTCGATGCACTCCCACGCGTCGAGCCGCCCCAAGGCCGCATGCAACGGTTCGGCGGCCTCGCGCATCGGACGAAAGGCCTCCGGTTCATGCTTCGCCTGCAGGAGTTCCGTGAAGACGAGTCCCTTCGGATCACCCGCGAGGCTGCGGCCGAGGTCGATCGCCTCGGGACGCGCCTGCGGAAGCACCGCGACGGCCTGCTCGATCTCCCGACGCACCGTCGCGTTGATGAGCACGAGCTTGAGGATCGCTCCCGCCTCGCCCTGATGCACGTCGATCACCGCGTGCTCGGCGGTGAACTCGGTTCGCGGCATGCCGTCGCCGCCGCCGAACTCGAGCGCCGCGACGCCGGCGAGCACCAGCCGCTCCCGCGCGCCGGTGTCGGGCGGATCCGGCGAGACGAGCGCCTCGTCCGCGTAGATCTCGAGCTCCCCCACCCGGATCCCTTCGCCCTGTTCGACCGCCGCGGCGAGGAGCCGCGCCGCATCGCGGGCGAGAAGGTCCTGCATCGACATCCAGAATCGTGGCGCCGCGAAGTGGACGAGCGCCAGCATCGCCACGAGCAGCATCGTCCCGAGCGCCAACGCGGGGAAGACGATGCGACGCATCGGGAAGCCCGCCGCCTCCATCGCCTGCACCTCGCGATCGACGCTCATGCGGTGGTAGACGCTCACCGTCGCGAACGCCGCGGCGAAGGGCAGCGCGTACTGCAGCATCGGCACGCAGGCGAGCAGCAGGAATCGCGGCAGGTCCGCGGGGCCGAGCAGATTCTGGGCAAGCGGACGCACCGCGGCGCCGAAGGCGATCACCGTGACGAGCACCGTCGTGACGAGGATCGTCGTCCGCAGAAGGTCGCCGAGGATCGATCGGTGCAGAAGCCAGGGAATCCGCATCGGGGAGGGCCGCCGTCAGCGGAGGCCGTACTCCTTCAGCTTGCGGTAGAGCGTGCGCTCGCCGATCCCAAGCAGCTGGGCCGCCTGCTCGCGGTTGCCGCCGGTCAGGGCGAGCGTCTGCCGGATCGCCTCCTTCTCGATGCGATCGAGCCCGACGCCGGCGAGACCGCGCACCGACGGCCCTTCCTCCGCGTCGTCGGCGCGGATCTCCGGAGGGACGTCGCGAAGATCGATGGCATCGCCCTCGCAGGAGACCACCATGCGATGCACGACGTTGAAGAGCTCGCGCACGTTTCCCGGCCAGCGGTAGCCGATCAGACGCATGAGGGTGGGCTGGGTGATCTCGGGACGGGCGCGACCGGCATCCGCCGCGTAGCGCCCGATCGCATGATCGACGAGCAGCGGAATGTCCTCCCGCCGATCCCGCAGTGGCGGCACGTGGATCTCCGCGCCACGGATGCGGAAGTAGAGGTCTTCGCGGAAGGTTCCGGCGGAGGTCATCTGGCGAAGGTCGCGATTGGTCGCGCTCACCAGGCGAAGATCGACCTTCCGAACCTCGTTCGATCCGAGCCGGACGATCTCGCCGGTCTCGAGCACCCGCAGCAGCTTCGGCTGCATCGCGAGCGGCATGTCCCCGATCTCGTCGAGGAAGACCGTGCCCTTGTCCGCGTACTCGAAGACGCCCTCGCGATCGCGATCGGCGCCGGTGAACGCCCCTCGGACGTGCCCGAAGAGCTGATCCTCGAGCAGCGATTCGCTCTGTCCGGCCGCGTTGAAGGTGACGTACCGACGCTCCGCGCGGCGGGAAAGGCGGTGGATCGCTGCCGCCACCAGTTCCTTCCCCGTCCCGCTCTCGCCAGTCACCAGCACCGGGATCGAACTCGGGGCCACCCGTCGGATCGCGCCGACCACGTCGCGGATCCCGGACGAGTTCCCGATGATCCCCTCGAAGCCGTAGGCCGCGTCGACCTGCCCCTCGAGGCGTCGGTTGCGGGTTCGAAGGAAGACCGTCTCGGCGGCGCGGCCGACGAGGTTGCGGAAGACCACGAGGTCGAGCGGCTTCTCGATGAAGTCGTAGGCCCCGCCCTGCAGGGCGGCCTTCGCCGTGGGCACGTCGCCGTGGGCGGTGACCATGATGGTCTCGGCGTCGGGCTGCAGTTCGCGAGCGAGCCGCAGCACCTCGAGCCCGGCCGCTTCCGACTCCATCACGAGGTCGGTGACGATCACGTCGAACGCCCCGTGCCGGAGTTCCTCCTCGGCCGTCGCGAGCCCGTTCACGATCGTGCAGACATGGCCGGGGCGCCGCAGCGCCTCGGCCATCGCCTCGGCGTGCTCGGTCTCGTCGTCGACGATGAGCACCTGCGCCCGGATCGACTCGCCTGCACCATGACCGCCCTCGCTCATGGCGACGATTGTAGAGGCGTCTGCGCCAGCGGCGGGCGACGCGGCGGCACCGCCCGGTTCTGTTCCATGGCCTCGCAGCCGACCGATACACTCGCACCGTGACGACCGCCGCCGCCGCGAACGCCACTCCTCTCGCCTCGCCGTCGCCGAACCGAACGTCCCTCGGGACGTCGGTCGCCTCGCCGGAGCAGATCGCCGATTCGATCCGGAGCCGCATGCTCGGAGATCGCGCCACCGGACCATCGCCGCCCTCGATCCACTTCATCGGGATCGGCGGCTCCGGGATGAGCGGCCTCGCCGCGATGCTTGCCGCCGCCGGCTGCCGATGCACCGGCGAGGATCGCAGCGCGTCGATCGTGCTCGAGCGACTCGCCGGCAGCGGGATCGCGATCGAGGTGGGCGAGACCGTCTCGATGCCCGAGCAGGTCGATCTGGTGGTCGCCTCCGCGGCGATCGCCCAGGACCACCCCACCCTGATCGCCGCCCGAGCCCGAGGCGTCGAGACCGTCGGATACGCGGATGCCCTCGGACGCCTCCAAGCGGGCCGAACCGCGGTCTGCATCGCCGGCACCCACGGCAAGAGCACCACGACGAGCCTGCTCGGGCACATCCTCCTCGAGACGGGCCTCGATCCGGGAGTGATCGTCGGCGCCCGCTGCCCCTCGTTCGAGGCGAACCGGCCGGGCCGCGGCACCGCGGTCACGGGGCTGGCCACCGGAAGCGCTCGAGTCGGAAGCGATCGCGTGCCGTCCGGACCGCTTGCAGGCCGCCCGGGCATTCTGGTCGCGGAGGCGTGCGAGTACCGCAGCTCCTTCCTGCGTCACCGCCCGACGATGGCGCTCGTCAACAACGTCGAGGAGGATCACCTCGACGCCTTCCGCGACCTCGACGAGATCGTCGAGGCGTTTCGCGCCTTCGCCGCCTCGCTGCCGCCGGCCGCCGAAGGCGGGCTCCTGCTGATCGCCCACGAGGGCGCGTGCCGTGAGCGCATCGCCGAGGGCCTGCCATGCCGGGTCGAGACGTTCGGGCGCTCCCCGGACGCCGATTGGCAGGTCGACGAACACGGCGGCGAGGTCACGTTGCGTCACCGCGAATGGGGACCGTTGCGTTGGCGCAACCCGCTGCCGGGCCGTCACACCTCCCTGAATGCTTCCGCCGCGGCGATCCTCGCGTGCCGGCTCGGTGCCGAGGCGACCGGCGTCGTCGCCGCGATCGAGTCGTTCCCAGGACTCGAACGACGCATGCAGGTGCTTGGGCGCCGACGTTGCCGTGGCGGCGACGTGCTCGTCGTCGACGACTACGGGCACCATCCGACCGAGTGCGCGACGACGTTGGCCGCCCTTCGGGAGCACCATCGGCCGCGTCGGCTGATCTGCGTCTTCCAGCCGCACCAGCACAGCCGCACCCGCTTCCTGCTCGATCGGTTCGCCGAGAGCTTCGGCGAGGCCGATCTCGTGCTCGTGCCGGACATCCACTTCGTCCGGGACAGCGAGGAGGAGCGGCGTCGCGTCTCGAGCGGCGATCTCGTGGCGCGTCTCCGGGAGCGCGGCGTGTCGGCCAGCCACCTCCCGCAGTTCGATCAGATCCTGCGTTGCCTCGAGGCGACCTGCGACGATGGAGACCTCGTCGTGACGATGGGCGCCGGCCCCGTCGATGCGGTGGCGCTCGCCTTCCTCGCGGGGGCGGATCGATGCCGATGACCACGGGCGCCTCTCGACTCTTCGCCGACCTCGACGTCGACGTCGAACCGGATGCGCCGCTCGGTCCGCGCACCTGGTTCGGGGTCGGCGGCCGGGCCGATGCGCTCGTGCGGCCTCGCTCGGTCGAGGCCCTGCAGACGCTCGTCGGCCGATGCCATCGCGACGGCATCGAACTCCGCGTGCTCGGCGAGGGCGCCAACCTTCTTGTTGCCGACGAAGGCGTCGGCGGCGTGGTCGCGCATCTCGATCATCCCTGCTTCCGCGAGTGCACCCTCAATCGCCGCGGCGGCGTCGAAGCGGTCCGCGCGATGGCCGGCGCCGATCTTCCGAAGCTGATTCTCGACTCCGCCCGCAGCGGCCTCGCGGGCCTCGAAGGCCTTGCGGGCATCCCCGCCTCGATCGGCGGCGCGGTGCGGATGAATGCCGGCGGCGCCTTCGGCGCGATCGCCGACCGCCTGCACTCCGTCGCGGTCGTCGATCGCCGCGGCGAGATCGCGATGCATCCCGCGAGCGATCTCTCGATGGGCTACCGACGCTGCCGCCTTCCCGGGCCGGTGCTGCTCTGGGCCGCATTCCGTCTCGACGAGGGCGACCCGGTCGAACTGCGTTCGCGGGTGAAGGAGGTCTTCGCCTACAAGCGCAGCACGCAGCCACTCGCCGACCACTCGGCGGGATGCATGTTCCGCAACCCCGAGGCGGAGTTCGAAGGCGTGCGTCGCGGCGCCGGATGGCTGATCGACCAGGCCGAACTCAAGGGCCTCTCGGTCGGCGGCGCCGAGGTGAGCCGGCAGCACGCGAACTTCTTCACGGTGCGCCCCGGCGCCACCGCGTCGGATCTGCTTGAACTCTCCGCCCTCGTCGCGACGCGGGTGTTCGATCGGTTCGGCGTCCGGCTCGAGCGCGAGGTGGTGGTCTGGAGCCGGCGTGGCGTGGACACGCCTTCGCCGCCCGGCGAGGAGCAGGCCTCATGACGATGCCGAATCCCGAGCGACCCGATCGGCGCCTGCGGGTTGCCGTGCTGATGGGCGGCCCTGACGCGGAGCACGAGGTCAGCCTGAAGTCGGGTTCGCAGGTGCTGGCGGCCCTGCAGTTGGCGGGCCTGGAGGCCACCGGCATCGTCGTCGATCGCCCCGAGGTCGAGACGCTTCGAAGCCTCGAGGCCGACGTCGTCTTCCCAGTGCTGCACGGGCCCTTCGGCGAAGGCGGCCCGCTGCAGGAGCGTCTCGAGGCTGCGGGCGTTGCGTTCGTCGGCTGTGGATCGTCGGCGTCGCGGCTCGGCATGGACAAGCTCGAGTGCAAGCGTCTCGTGGCCGCGGCTGGCGTGCCGACGCCCGAGGCCGAACATCTGATGCCGGGGCTGCCCTCGCGCATCGAGGCGCCCGTCGTGGTGAAGCCGATCGACGACGGTTCGAGCGTCGGCGTTCGACTCTGCCGCACGCCGCACGAACTGGCGCAGGCCCGTCGCGATCTCGAGCCTCGATTCCCGCGGCTGATGATCGAACGTCTGATCCGTGGACGCGAGGTCACCGTCGGACTGCTCGACGGCCATCCCCTGCCGATCATCGAGATCGTTCCGGCGGAGGGCTTCTACGACTACGAGGCCAAGTACCTGCGCAACGACACCCGCTACCTCGTCGATCCACCGATGAGTCCGGACGTGGCGGAGCGTTGCCGCCTGCATGCCGTTGCGGTGTGGAACGCCATTGGTTGCCGTGATCTCGCCCGCGTCGACTTCCTGCTCGACGAGGACGGCCCCTGGTTCCTCGAGATCAACACCATGCCAGGCATGACGGATCACTCGCTGCTGCCCAAGGCGGCCGCGCACGCCGGCTGCCCGATGCCGACGCTCTGCCGCACGCTCGTCGAGCGTGCCTGGTCTCGAGCCGCCAACGCGGTTGCCGCCACGATCGAAGCCTGACTCGCGCCGAGCCGCGAGTTCGTCGGTGTTCACGGCACGGCGACGATCGGCGAACCGGGATCGTCGAGCCGATCCAACGGATGGAGCCGAGTGCGTCGCCTCGCCGATGACCGCTGCTCGATGGGCCGACGCACCAGTTCCAACCGTCCAGTCTCCTGGCACGCCAGGCTCCTCAGCCGCCTCCGTGAGGCCGGCGAGTCCTTCGGCGAGCGCCTTGCCGCCTGCCTTCCCGAGGAGAGCCCGGTCCGGGCCTGGTCGGATCGGATCGCCATCGGCCTGCTCGTGCTCGGCACCGTCCTGCTCGGAGCGGTCTGGCTCCCCCGGCTCGTCGAACAGGCCGACCGTTCCGAGTCGCCACTCAGCCGGGAGCGGACCGCGTCGACGGTCGGTCCCACCGTGCGGTTCGCGTCCGATCCTTCGTGGCTTCCCTCCGACGAACGCGCCCGGATCGAGATCTCGATCGCCGCCGAACTTGCCGGCGCTTCCGCCTTCGATGCTGCGGCCCTCGAGTCCGCCGCCGAGGCGGCGTCGCGCACCGGATGGTTCACGGGGCCGGTCCGACTGCTTCGCACCAGTCTCGATGAAGTGCTGGTCGAGACGCCGCTGCGGGTTCCCCGCGCCGCGGTGCGAAGCCAGGGCCGCGACTACCTCGTCGATCTCGGGGGAGTCCTGCTGCCCCTGTCGTGGCGTGCCGGCCAAGCGCCCGCCGGCATGCCGGTCTTCATCGGCGTCGACGACAGGGCGCCGGACATGCCCGGCGAGGCATGGACCGGCGGCACGCTGGGCCTGGGATTCAAGGTCTTGGCCGCGATCTCGGATCGGGCCTGGAGCCAGGAGATCGCAGCGATCGACGTCGACGGCGTGGATCGGGGCTCCCCGATCCGCCTGCGCACCAGGCATGGCGGAACCATCGTCTGGGGCTCGGCCGAGGAAGCGACCGTCTCGGAGGTGCCGATCGCCACGCGGCTCGCCTACCTCGATCGCCTGCACACGCGGGCGGGCTCGGTCGAACCGCCGATCGGACAGGCTTGGGATCTTCGCTTGGACTATCTCGCCTCGCGTTCGGTCACGGAAACCCCGGCGAACACGATGGTGATGGCCGCTCCCTCGCCGGACTGAGCTTCACCGAGAGTCCGGTCGCTCCGCTCCCCGATCCAACCCCCATCAAGAACAACCGCCGTCCCGAGGGACGGCGGTTGCGTTGTTGTCGAGCGTGCGTGATGGATCGCGGGGGACACGTCGCCCCCGCGAGGGATCACCAGCTGTCGCGATCGCGACCGCCGCCGCCGCCGCCGCCGTAGCCGCCGCGACCGCCGCCGCCGCCACCGTAGCCGCCGCGACCACCGCCGCCGCCGCCGAAGCCGCCACGACCACCGCCGCCACCACCGAAGCCGCCGCCGCGGGGACCATCGGTCCGCGGACGAGCCTCGTTCACGTTGATGGTGCGACCATCGACGTCCTGACCGTTGAGGGCTTCGATCGCCGCCGTGGGCTGGTTGTCCTCGGACATGGTCACGAAGGCGAAGCCGCGAGGACGACCGGTCTCACGATCGGTCGCGATGAACACCTCGTCCACAGCACCGTGCGCAGCAAACAACTCCTGCAGCGTCCCCTCGGAGGTCTTGAAATTCAGGTTTCCAACAAAGATCTTCACGAACGCATCCTCGCTGAGGCCTCAGGTAATCCAGCAGTCGGCTGAGCGGCCTCAGGGCGAAGCGCAGTCGGACCGGAGCGGCATCGGAGCCGCGGGTGAGGAGTGTACCAATCCCGGAATCCTGTCAAGACGGTGAATCCGGAGAAACCGTCGCGGACCCACTCCCCCTCGACAATCCGGCGGCGCCGTTGCCTTGAAGCCGAGTCCTCGTCATACTGCGGGGCTCCCCGTTGGGGCGGTCACGGAGACCGCTCCTCACTTCGCGCCCGTTGCGGGCCCCAAGGACAGCGCCATGGCCAGCCGCCGCATCGAATTGCTTCTCAACCGCACCGTCGAGCACCTCGGGCTTGTCGGAGACGTCGTCCGCGTCCGCGCCGGGTACGCCCGGAACTACCTGCTCCCGATGGGGCTCGCCGAGCCGCCGACGCCGGAGAAGGTCGAGGCCCTCAAGGAAGCCCGCGCCGCCGCCCAGGCCGAGCAGGCCGCCATGCGGGCCGCTCGCGCCGAGACGATCGAGAAGCTCGCCGAGATCACCGTCCGCCTCGTCCGCTCGTGCAACGATCAGGGCGCGCTCTACGGCTCGGTCACCCAGCGGGACATCTCCGACGCCCTGGTCGAACTCGGCTACGACGTCGACATGCGGGCAGTACGCCTCAGCCAGCCGATCCGTCGCCTTGGCGAGAACCTCGTGCTCATCCAGTTCGAGCGGGATCTCAAGCAGGAGATCACCGTCCGAATCGTCCCCGACCGCGAGATCGAGGGCGAGCGCGAGGAGGAGGCCGAGGAGACCGAGGAGGCCGCCACGCCCGAGGGTGAGACGGAGGCCGTCGAGCCGGCCGCGGAACCCGCCGCGTCCGAGTGAGCGTCGCCGCGGTTCAACTTGCGACGAGCGTCCAACCGATCTTGAAGCGTCCGCCGAGTCGACCGCATGGAGGCGACCGGGTGGATCGGACCCGCTCATCAGGCATGGAGACCGCCTCGACATGAATCTCGCCGCCGAACGCCGCCGGACCCTTCCCAACGTCCGCCGCTCGATCACGCACAAGTTCGCGATCGGAGGCCACGAGGGCTACCTCACCGTCGGGCTGTTCGACGATGGTCAGCCCGGCGAGATCTTCATCAAGATGAGCAAGGAGGGCTCCACCCTCTCGGGCCTGATTCAGGGCTTCTGCCGGGCGTTCAGCCTCGCGCTCCAGTTCGGGCTGACCTCGAGCGAGGCGGTGGAGCGGTTCCGCGGCATGCGGTTCGAGCCGTCGGGCCCCACCAACAACCCCGAGATCCCGGAGACGACGAGCATTCTCGACTACGTCGCCCGCTATCTCGAACTGCACTTCGCCGGTCGCGAGCGCGACGCGGCCTGATCTCCCTCGATCGAGGGCTCAGGCGGTCGCCTGCTCGAGGACCAGCGGCTCAGCGAGTCTCTTGAGCAGCACCCGCAGGAGCGTGCGGGGTTCGAGGTACTTCGGCGGCGGGCGGTAGTAGACCTCGACGGATCCCTGGTCGTCCGGCCGCCCGATGGGACGGACGGTTCCGGCGATGCCCTTGAGCATTCGATCGAGCTCGTGGGGCCGCGTGGTGCGGAAGACCACGTCGCCGTCGCGGACCACGATCATCCGAACAGCGATCAGCGTGGCGGCGAGACGAAGCCTCGCGAGGTCGAGCAGCATCTCGACGCCGCTCGGGGGATCGCCGTAGGCGCCCACCAGGGCGTCCTTCGCCGCGTCGAGCGATGCCAGGGTCTCCGCCTGCGCGATGCGGCGATAGGCCTCCATCCGGCGGGTGTCGGAAGGGATGTAGCCGCGGGGAATGGTGCCGACGAGCCCGATGTCGACGAGCGTGTCGGCTGGCGAGATCGGCTTCTCCTGCCGCAGTTCCCTCACCGCGTTCTCGAGCAGCCGGCAGTACATCTCGTAGCCGACCGCCGAGATGTGGCCGCTCTGCTCCTTGCCCAGCAGATTGCCCGCGCCACGCAGCTCGAGATCTCGCATGGCGATGCGGAACCCGGCCCCGAGCATCGAGTGGTCCTCGATCGCGCGGAGCCGGCGCCGCGCCTCCTCGGTGACCTTCCGCTTCTGCGGCAGCAGGAGGTAGCAGTAGGCGCGATGCCTCGAACGCCCGACCCGCCCGCGCAGCTGGTGGAGCTCGGCCAGCCCGAACATGTGCGCATTGCTGATGAAGATCGTGTTCGAGGTCGGGATGTCGATGCCGCTCTCGATGATCGCCGTCGAGACCAGCACGTCCGCTTCACGACGCATGAAGGCCCGCATCACGTCCTCGAGGGCGTGGGGATCCATCTGCCCGTGGCCGGTGACGACCCGCGCGTCGGGAACGAGCCGGTGCACGAAGTCGGCGACGTCGTCGAGGTCGCCGATCCGGTTGTGCACGAAGAACACCTGCCCTTCGCGGGCGAGCTCGCGATCGATCGCCCGCTTGATGCGCGTGGGATTGAAGGGAATCACCTCGGTGACGATCGCCCGGCGATCCACCGGCGCCGTGGTCAGGCTGCTGATGTCGCGAAGGCCGAGCATCGCCATGTGCAGGGTGCGGGGAATGGGCGTCGCGCTGAGGGTCAGCACGTCCGCGGTGACGCGGAAGCGAAGCAGCTTGTGCTTGTGCTCGACGCCGAACCGCTGCTCCTCGTCGATGACCACCAGACCGAGATCCTTGAAGCCGACGTCCTTGGAGAGCAGCCGATGCGTGCCCACCAGCACGTCGACGCGTCCGGCCTTCGCCTCCTCGAGCAGCACCTGCTGCTCCGCGGGCGACTTGAAGCGGCTGATCGACTCGACCCGGAACGGATAGCCCGCGAATCGGTTGCGGAAGGTCCGTTCGTGCTGCTCGGCGAGGACGGTGGTCGGCACGAGCACCGCGACCTGCCGACCCGCTTCGACCGCCTTGAACGCGGCCCGGATGGCGACTTCGGTCTTGCCGAAGCCCACGTCGCCGCAGACGAGACGATCCATCGGCTTCGCATCCTGCATGTCGCGCTTCACGGCCGAGATGGCGGTCGCCTGATCCTCCGTCTCCACGTACGGGAACGACGCCTCGAACTCGCGCATCCACGAGGTGTCCGCGGGGAATCGAATGCCCGGCGAAGCCTCCCGCGCCGCCTGCAGGCGGAGCATCTCGGCGGCGAGTTCGCGGACCGCCTCGGAGACCTGCTCCTTCTGACGCTTCCAGCGCTTGCCGCCGAGCGACGATCGTCGCGGCGTCGCGTTGGCGGCGCCGACGTACCGCTGGACCAGTTCGATGCGGGTCGCGGGCACGTGCAGGAACGCGCCCGCGTCGAACTCGAGCTTCAGGTACTCCTGCTCGGGGCGCCCTTCCTCCGCGAGCAGCTCGAGCCCGACGAACCGTGCGATGCCCTGATCGCGATGGACCACGTAGTCGCCCGGCTCGAAGTGGAGAAAGGCCTCCCGCGCGGCGCCGCCACGCAGTCGCCCCGAGCCTCGCCGCGCATGCCAACGGTGCAGGATCTCGTGCTCGGGCACGATGGCGATCGGGCGATTCCCGACGAGCCACGCGAAGCCCCGATGCAGGTAGCGTCGCTCCACATCGATCGGCACGCCCGGCAGGTGCTCCCGCAGCAGCTCCCCGATCCGCTGCGCCTGCCCGGAGGTGTCCGCCACCACGAAGGTCTCCGACTGCGCCGCGAGTTCGCCGAGCTCCGAGAACGCCGCAGGCGGCGTCTCGGAGAAGGCGGGAAGCGGCTCGACCGGAAGATCGATGCGTCGCTCCGGCGCGAGGCCCTCCGAGAATGCGCTCGCGTCGATCGTGGCGTGGCACCGATCGAGGAGCGCCTTCATCACCGCCGGCGGTCCTTGCACCGAATGAGCCGATCCCACGCGCTCGAAGTAGCCTCGCCCCTGCTCGTAGACCTCCGAGAGTTCGGCGATGACCGCGATCGTCTCGCGCGGCAGAAGCGTCGGCATGAGACGAGCGACGTCGCCGGACTCGAGACTCGCGAGCGACGCTCCCACCACCTCGATCCGCTCGACCCGCCGATCCGAAGCCTGCGTCGCCGGATCGAGTTCGAAGATCCGTTCGACCGAGTCTCCGAAGAGATCGAGCCGGAAGGGCGCGGCGCCGCCGGGCGGAAACACGTCGACGATGCCGCCGCGAACCGCGAACTCGCCGGGACTCTCCACCGCATCGCTGCGGTGGTAGCCCGCCTCGGCAAGCCAGCCCGCGAACTCCGCGGGATCGACGCGGTCGCCTTCGCGGATCGTCCGCAGCATGCGGGCGAGCGTGGAAGCGTCGGGCACCGCCTGCATGAGCGCCGCGATCGGCGCCACCACCATGCCGGGGTCGGCGCCGAGCAGAAGATCGCGCACGAGCACGAGTCGATCCGCCAGCAGTTCGAGGCTCACGCCCGACTCGCCCGGCAGCACCTCGAGCGCCGGAAAGATCCTCGCCGGAACACCGAGATCCCCCAACTCGTCGACCGCCTCCTCGGCCTCGTCGAGGTGGGCCACGAGCAGGAGCATGGGTCGCTTCAGTCGGCGCTGGAGCATCGCGGCAAGGACGACGGTGCTCGATCCGGCGACACCCCGCACCGACGCCGAACCGCCCGCCTCCGCGAAGCGACCGATCTCCTCGACGCGCCCATCGCGCTCGATCGCCTCGAGCCATCGCGGCGCCGTGGCTTCACTCACCGGCCGCCGCCTCGCCGCGGCGCCTCGGGCGCGAAGCCTTCGCGAGCCGTCTCGCCGCTTCGCAGCAGCGGTCGCAGGCGTTCGACGCGCGCCGGACCGATCCCGGGCACCTGCAGGAGATCCTCCGCCTCGTCGAACACCGCACCATCGCGACGGGCCTGATCGATCCGGTCCGCCAGTTTGGGACCGATGCCCGGAAGCAACCGCAGCGACTCGACCGGCGCCGTATGGGGATCGATCCAAGCGGCCGTCTCGAGCGGCGGAATCGGCTCCCGCGACTGCGAGGTCCACCACGCGACGGTCGCCAGCGCCGCCACGAGCAGCACCGAGAGGCTTCCACACGGCGCTGGGAAACGCAGGGTGCCCGCCGTGCCTTCCTGAAGCCTGCGGAGGGAGAAGCGACTCATGAGGCGGCCCGCGCCGGCGAACTCGCCGCGAGAGCCCCTGGCAAGGTCGGCCGCGGCGAGCGGATCGCACGGGCGATCGAGTCGAGTGCCGCCGCGACGGGCTTGGCCTTGCCCGCCTCGTCGAAGAGTCCTCGCGTCGAGCCGCCACCATCCTTGACCTCGCTCCAGAGCACCGCATCGAAGCGAGGACGCGCCAGGAGCACCGGCAGCGCCTCGGCGAGCCACGCGGCCTGCCGCGCCGGGGACCACGCCCCCCGCCATCCTCCATCCTGGTCGCTCGAGGTCGACGCCGGTGCGGACAGTCCCGTCACGACGACGTGACGGTCGGGGCTCACGTATCGATCCGCGAGCGACGCGATCTCGGCAAGGTCGCGACAGGGCCGGATCGACTCGCCGGGCGCGATTCGAAGCCCGATGCAGTCGACGTGGATGCCGTCCTCGGCCACGCGACGCAGATACCGCAGCGGGCCCATGCCTTCCGGATGCCGCTCGAGGTGCTCCGCGAACGGATCGACGATCTCGACGAGGATCCTCGCGGTGGGCTGCAACTGCCTGACCAGGACGCTCGCGAGGCGGGTGATCGCGATCGCCCGATCGCCGTCGTCGATCGTCTCGGTGGCCCCCGCCAGTCCCGAGGCGATGTTCCACATGCTGACCGCGCCGCGGTAGCGACCCACGACCTGCTCGCAGTAGGCGTAGACGGCATCGCGAAAGGCCGAGTGGTCCGCCCGTCTGGACAGCGCCCAGTCGGGCATTCGGCGCACCGAGGCGTCGACCAGCGGCCCGCACACGATGCGGCGCTTGGCCTTGGCGGCCGCGACCATCCAGCGATCGAGCTTCGCCCACTCGAAGCGGCCCGGCGACGGCTCGACCTCTCGCCACGAGATCGGAATCGAGATCAGCCCGTAGGGCTCGAAGAAACGGTCCTCGAGCAGCCGCGTCGGCAACTCCGGATCGAGCGCGAGGCCGATCGCGGTGGACGGCGCGCCCTTGCTGGCGTACTTCCGCGCCAGATGAACTCGCGCGTGGCTCGCCGCGAGGCGTTCCGACGCATCGATCCCCACCATGAGGCTGCGTCGCGCCAAGGCGCCGATCGCCGACGGATTCGACTCGGTGCTGGCGCGCCCGAGCAGATCGCGCGACTTCTCGAATCGCGCAATCGCCTCGGGCGCCGCGTCGGGATCCCACATTCCCCACTCCTCGGCCTTGGCGAGGAAGAGCTTCACCCGATGCCGCGCCAACTCGTAGAGCAGCGGATACGGCTCGCGTCTCGGCGGCAGCAGCGTGGTCTGCACGCGAAGGCGACCGACCTCCCCGAGATCCATCGGCACGCTCAAGGCGCACGCGGAGGGCTCCTCCACCGACGCCTCGATCAGGAAGCCTCCATCGAACCGCTCGCCGACGCGAACCTTGCCCGCGGCGGGAAAGCCCTCCCGTCCCACCAGCATCGCGCCTTGGAGTCGGTCGGCGTCGAGGCCCTCGCCATCATGGACACGAAAGCGAAGGTCGGACATCGGCGTCGGGAGTGCGTTCCGTGGGAGACGGAGGGAGCGGGTCACGCGAACTCGCCGCGGGTTGCCTTCGACATGCAACGTCTCGGCCGGGACCGCGTCAAGACTCGCCCACCCCCTCGCAAGGCATCCGAACCTCGCGGGGCGGTAGTGTAACGAGGCGGGGCGCGCGATCGGTACGAACGGAACTTCCACCGATGGCCACGACCACCCGCTCCATGGGAAGCCCACGCATGCACGCGGACGCGACCGAGCCGGATTCCTCCGTGAACACGGGGGGGACCTCGAGTCCTCTCGAGTCTCCCGCCCTCGTCTCGACCCAACTCGAACTTCCAGGCCGCCGCACCGGCAAGGTCCGCGACCTCTACGAACTGCCGCCGGATCCGGACGGCAGACCAAGAGTCCTGATCGTCGCGACGGATCGCGTGAGTGCGTTCGATGTCGTGCTCCCCGAGGCGGCGCCTGGCAAGGGACGCCTGCTCTGCCAGACGAGCCTCTGGTGGTTCCGACGGCTGCGTCGGGAGGGAATCGTCCCCGACCACGTCCTCCACGCCGACGTGGAAGCGGTCCCCGAACTCCGCCCGGAGTCGCGCGAGGCCCTGCGTGGCCGGACGATGGTCTGCCGTGCCGCGCAGGTGGTGCCGAGCGAGTGCGTGGCTCGAGGCCATCTCGCCGGCAGCGGGCTCGCCGAGTACCGACGGAGCGGATCGATCTGCGGCATCCCCCTTCCCGCGGGCCTCGCCCCCGGCGATCCCCTTCCCGAGCCGATCTTCACGCCTGCGACCAAGGCCGCCGAGGGCCACGACGAGAACATCGCCTTCGAGCGGGCCTGCGAACTCGTCGGCGAGTCGCTCATGCGCACGCTTCGCGAGCACACCTTGGCGATCTTCGCCACTGCGGGCAGGATCGCCGCCGAGAAGGGGCTTGTGCTGGCCGACACCAAGTTCGAGTTCGGATTCGCGATCGGCCCGGACGGACGACCGACCGACGAACTGTTGCTCGTCGACGAGATCCTCACCCCCGACAGCAGCCGTTGGTGGCCTCGGGAAGCGACTGGACACGGCCGCGTGCCCGACGGATTCGACAAGCAGCCGCTGCGGGACTGGCTTCAAGCCGAGGCCGATGCAGGCCGCTGGGACAAGACGGCCCCGGGACCGGCCGTGCCGCCGGAGGTGCAGCAGGCGCTGCTCGGGCGGTACCGCGAGGTGCTGC